>NZ_JBFTER010000145.1:0-10328 GCF_047229345.1 Cellulomonas jepli
CCGCACGCCCGCCCGCCCGGTGACGCGCCCGGGCCCGCGGGTGGACACCCCCGAGCCGGCACGCAGCTCGCCCGCCGCGCTCATCCGTGCGCCCCGGCCCGCGCGGGACGCGGCCCCTCGGCGTCCCAGAGCGCCTGGATCTCGCGCTCGGCGTCCGTCGGCACCATGCCGGTGGGCGCGAAGATCTGCGAGGGCGCGTCCGGCTCCTCGCTCGTCGGCAGACCGCCCGCCCGGACCGCCCGCACGCACACCACCGCCGCAGCCAGGACCGTGATCAGCACGAGGACGGCGAAGAGGATCGACAGCGTCCCCTGCACCGCGGTGTTCCGGATGACGGCGTCCATCGCCTCGGGCGTCGCGGCCGACCCGAACGACTGCTCGCCGGCCTCGCGGGCCGCCCGGAACGCGTCGTGCTGCGCCCAGTACCCGAGCCGCGGGTCGGTCGAGAAGATCTTCTGGTAGGACGCCGTCATCGTGACCACGAGGTCCCAGACGAGCGGGAGGCCCGGGATCCAGGCCCACCGGAACAGCCCCTTCTTGACGACGACGGTGAACACGACGGAGAGCGCGATCGCGGCGAGCAGCTGGTTCGCGATGCCGAACAGCGGGAACAGCGTGTTGATGCCGCCGAGCGGGTCCGTGACGCCCATGAGCAGGATCGCGCCCCACCCCGCGACGACGAGCGCCGAGCACAGCCACGCGCCGACGCGCCACGACGGGTCCCGGAACCGCTGGGCGGGCCCGCCGAGGTTGCCGAGCGAGTCCGAGAGCATGAAGCGCGCGACGCGGGTGCCGGCGTCGACGGTCGTGAGGATGAACAGCGCCTCGAACATGATCGCGAAGTGGTACCAGAACGACGCGAGCGACGACCCGCCGATCGCGCTCGCGAGGACCTGCGCCATCCCGAAGGCGAGCGTCGGGGCGCCGCCGGTGCGGGAGATGATCGACTCCTCGCCGACGTTCTCCGCCGCCCCGGCGATCTCCTCGGGGGTGATGTCCGGGCCGCCGAGCCCGAGCCCGTTGACGTACGCGGCCGCCGCCTCGGGCGTCCCGCCGGTCAGCGCCGTCGGGGCGTTCATGACGAAGTAGAGGTGCTGGTCGATGACGACCGCGGTGACGAGCGCCATGATCGCGACGAACGACTCCGTCATCATGCCGCCGTACCCGATGAGCCGCGCCTGGCTCTCCTTCTCGAGGAGCTTGGGCGTCGTGCCGGACGCGATGAGCGAGTGGAACCCGGACAGCGCCCCGCACGCGATCGTGATGAACAGGAACGGGAACAACGAGCCCGCGAACGCCGGGCCGTTGCCCTCGAGCGCGAACGACGAGACGGCGGGCGCCTGGACCTCGGGGCGCACGAGCAGGATGCCGACGGCGAGCAGGACGATGGTGCCGACCTTCATGAACGTCGACAGGTAGTCGCGCGGCGCGAGGAGCAGCCACACCGGGAGCACCGAGGCGGCCAACCCGTACGCGACGAGCAGCCAGGCGATCGTCACCTTGGACAGCGTGAACCAGTCCTGGCCCCAGTCGGTCTCGGCGACCCAGCCGCCCGAGACGATCGCGAGCAGCAGCAGCACGAGCCCGATGAGCGAGACCTCGCTGACCCGTCCGGGCCGCAGGAACCGCAGGTAGACGCCCATGAACAGCGCGATCGGGATCGTCATGGCGATGGAGAAGATGCCCCAGGGGCTCTCGGCGAGCGCGTTGACGACGACCAGGCCGAGCACCGCGATGATGATGATCATGATGACGAAGACCCCGACGAGCGCGGCGATCCCCCCGACGCGGCCGAGCTCGTCGCGGGCCATCTGACCGAGGCTGCGCCCCCGCCGGCGCACCGAGATGGACAGCACGAGGAAGTCCTGGACCGCGCCGCCGAGCACGCAGCCGATCACGATCCAGAGCGTGCCGGGCAGGTAGCCCATCTGCGCGGCGAGGACGGGGCCGACGAGCGGCCCGGCGCCGGCGATCGCCGCGAAGTGGTGCCCGAAGAGCACGCGCCGGTCGGTCGGCATGAAGTCCTTGGCGTTCTCGTACCGCTCCGCGGGCGTCGCCCGGTCGTCGCGCGGGTGCACGATCTTCCGCTCGACGAAGCGCGCGTAGAACCGGTAGGCCACCGCGTAGGTGCAGACCGCGGCGACGACGAACCACACCGCGTTGACGGTCTCGCCGCGCACGACCGCGATGACGGACCAGGCGACGGCCCCGACCAGCGCGATCACCGCGAACACGATCTTCGAGCGGACCGGCATGGGGCGCCGGTCGATCACCCCGACGGGGAGCGCCCCCTCCTCGGTGCGCAGCACCTCGACTCCGGACGCGTCGGACATGGGCCCTCCCGGGACGGCTCGCGCCACGCGCCCCGAGCCCCCTGGCCCGCGTCGGCAGCGACGTGACGCGCGTCACGCTATCCCCGGGGACGCGCGCACGCCTACGGACCCGGTGCGGCGCGCCGGGACGACCCGGTGCGCCGCAGCGAAACTTCTTGCACAAATGGAAAGTACATGCGAGTGTGAACACACGTTCCCGTCCCACCCCAGGAGACCGCGATGACCACTATGCACCCGCCCACGCCCGACGAGGCGCGCGCCCTCCTCCGCTCCACCGCGACCTCGGCCGCCGCGGTGCGGGACATCGGCGGCAACCGCCACGCGCAGTGGCTGACCGGCCACGCGGTCGCGGTGTTCTCGTACTTCGCCGCGCTCGCGACCGCCGACCAGGACGTCGAGGTGCTCGTCCCGTCGCTGGCCTACGCCGCCGCCCTCGCCGTGCTGAGCGTGACGCTCCTGCCGGGCGCGACGGTGAGCAAGTCCGGGATGGGCCGGCGCTGGCTCCGCGCCCTGCTGTGGTGGGGCGCGGTCTACGCCGCGTGCATGGTCGTCGGGCTGTACCTCTTCCGCGCCGAGCCGGCCTTCTGGCTCCCCGCCGCCGTGGTGACCGCGCTGCCGCTCGCGCTCGGCGCCCTCCGGGAGAACCGGGCATGACGGCCGCACCGGCATCCGACGGGGCGCTGCCCGCCCCGGACGTGGTGGGCGCCAGCGCCCGCGTGCGGCTCGACGAGGTCATCCACGCCCCCGTCCGGCTGTCCATCGTGGCCGCCCTCGCCGCGACCGACGAGGCGGAGTTCGGCGCGGTCCGCGACGCCGTCGAGGTCTCCGACTCCGCGCTCAGCAAGCACGCGTCCGCGCTCGAGCAGGCCGGCTACGTGGCCGTCCGCAAGGGGTACGTCGGGAAGCGGCCCCGGACGTGGCTCAAGCTCACGCCGTCCGGGCGCGAGGCCCTCGCCGCGCACCTCGCGGCGCTGCGCAGGATCGCCGGGGGGGCCTGACGTCCCGAGCGGCGGCGGCACCTGGCGCCCGCAAGGGGACGGCCGACCGGCGGCGAGGCGTGACGCACGTCACACACGTTTTATGGTCAGGTTGACCATTAGAATCTGGCGCGAGACACCGCCATGGAGCAATATGGTCGCCATGACCACAACGACGAGCACGGCACTGCTCACCGACCACTACGAGCTCACGATGCTGCGCGCCGCGCTCGCCGACGGCACCGCGCACCACCGCTCGGTCTTCGAGGTCTTCGCCCGGTCCCTGCCCGCCGGCCGCCGCTACGGCGTCGTCGCCGGGCTCGGCCGGGTCGTCGAGGCCATCGGGTCGTTCCGGTTCACCTCCGAGCACGTCGCCTGGCTGCGCGAGAGCGGCATCGCCGACGACGCGACCGCCGCGTACCTCGCGGGGTACCGCTTCACGGGGAGCATCGACGCGTACCGCGAGGGCGAGCTGTACTTCCCGCACTCCCCCGTGCTGACCGTGACCGGCACGTTCGCCGAGTGCGTCCTGCTCGAGACGCTGGTGCTGTCGATCCTCAACAGCGACTCGGCCGTGGCCTCCGCCGCGGCGCGCATGGTCAGCGCCGCGAACGGTCGCGTGCTCCTCGAGATGGGCAGCCGCCGGACCGGCGAGCACGCCGCGGTGGCCGCCGCCCGAGCGGCGTACGTCGCCGGGTTCGACGCCACGAGCAACCTCGAGGCCGGCTTCCGGTACGGGATCCCCACCCGCGGCACCGCGGCGCACGCCTTCACCCTCGCCCACGCCGACGAGCCGGCCGCGTTCGCCTCGCAGGTCCGCGCGCTCGGCGCCGGCACCACGCTGCTCGTCGACACCTACGACACCCGCGAGGGAGTCGTGCACGCGGTCGCCGCCGCCGGCCCGGACCTGGGCGGCATCCGCATCGACTCGGGCGACCTCGCCGCCGAGGCGCGCGCCGCCCGGGCGCAGCTCGACGCGCTCGGTGCGGGGACGACCCGCATCGCCGTGACCGGGGACCTCGACGAGCACGGCATCGCCGCCCTGGCCGACGCCCCGGTCGACGTCTACGGCGCCGGGACCCGGCTCGTCACCGGCTCGGGCCACCCGACCTGCGGCATGGTCTACAAGCTCGTCTCGATCGCCGACCGTCCCGGCACGGACGCGCCGATGCGCGCCGTGGCGAAGCGGTCCGCCGGCAAGGCCAGCGTCGGCGGGCGCAAGGTCGCGTACCGCGGCCTCGACCACGCCGGGTACGCCTCGCGCGAGAACGTCGTCGTCCGCCACCTGCCCGACGCGCCCGAGGCCGGCCTCGGACGGGCGCTGCAGGTCCCGGTCGTGCGCGGCGGGAACGTCGTGCACCACCCGTCGCTCGCCGAGATCCGCGCGCACCACCGCGGCGCCAAGGCCGAGCTCATGCCGCTCGACCTGGACCTCGCCCCCGGCACGCCGCGCCTCGCCGCCGACCCCACCGCCCTCACCCCCACGACAGGAGCCTGACCATGACCACCGCCCTGATCGTCGTCGACGTCGAGGTGTGCTTCGCCGAGGGCGGCACGCTGCCCGTCGCCGGTGGTGCCGCCGTCGCCGCGGCCGTCACCGCCCACCTGGCCGCGCACCCGCAGCGCTACGCGCGCGTCGTCGCCTCCCGGGACTGGCACGACCCGCTGCCCGCGACGAACGACGGCCACTTCGCCGTCCCCGGCACCGAGCCCGACTACGTCCGCACCTGGCCCGAGCACGGCGTCGCCGGCACCCCGGACGCCGAGTACCACCCGGGCCTGCGCCTGCCCGCCGGGACCGTGCACGTGGTCAAGGGCATGGGCCGTGCCGACTACTCGGCGTTCGACGGCGTGCAGCTCGACAGCCTCGGCACGGACCGTCCCCTGGGCGTGCTCGACGCGCTCGACGGCGTCGACGTCGTCGAGGTGGTCGGCATCGCGACCGACCACTGCGTGCGCGCGACCGCGCTGGCCGCGGCCGAGGCGGGCTTCGCGGTCCGGGTCCTGACGGACCTGACCGCCGGAGTGGCCGTCCCCACGACGATCGCGGCGCTCACCGACCTCGCGCAGGCGGGCGTCGAGCTCACGACGTCGTCGGCGGTGGCGTCATGAGCCCCGCCGCGCAGGCGCCCGAGGGCTACGACCCCGGCGAGTACCCCGTGTTCTTCGTGACGGTCGACACCGCGATCTTCACGGTGCGCGACGGCGCCCTCAAGGTCCTGCTCGTGCAGCGCCAGGACGACCCGTACGCCGGCTGCTGGGCGCTGCCCGGCGGGTTCAAGAACCCCGACGAGACGCTCGACGAGGCCGCGTGGCGCGAGCTCGCCGAGGAGACCGGGGTGACGACGAGCGGCTGGCACCTCGAGCAGCTCGGCTCGTTCGGCGACCCCCGGCGCGACCCCCGCGGCAACATCGTCACCGTCGCGTACGTCGCGTTCGCGCCCGACCTGCCCGACCCGGTCGCCGGGTCGGACGCCCGCGACGCGCGCTTCTGGGACGTCGACGACCTCGACCTGCCGAGCCTGCAGGGCGGCAACCACGACCGCGGCCTCGAGGACGCCCCCGAGCTCGCGTTCGACCACACCGTCATCGCCGCCCGGGCGGTGGACCGCGTCGCGGCCAAGCTCGAGTACACGACCCTGGCGACCGCGTTCTGCCGGCCGCAGTTCACGCTCGGCGAGCTGCAGCACGTCTACGAGGCCGTGTGGGGCGTGCGCCTCGACCGGTCGAACTTCCGCCGCTGGGTCCAGCAGACGACGGGTCTCGTGCGCCCCGCCGACACCGACACCCGCCGGACCTCCGGGGGCCGCGGGCGCCCCGCCGCGCTGTTCGAGGCGCGCGCGGAGCTCGGCACCCTCTACCCGCCGCTGCTGCGGCCCGACGACGCCCGCGCGCTGCGCCCGGCCAAGGAGACCCGATGACGACCCTGCGCGTGATGCTCGCCCAGACCACCACCCGCGTCGGTGACCTGCCCGGCAACGCGGGGACCCTGGCAGCCGCGGTCGCCGCGGCGGAGCAGGCGCGCGCCGACGTGCTCGTGACCCCGGAGATGGCCGTCACGGGCTACCCCGTCGAGGACCTGCTCGCCGAGGCCGAGCTCGTCGGCGCCGCGATGGACGCCGTGACCGGCGTGGCCGCGACGACCGGACGGACCGTCGCGCTGCTCGGGTCGCCGTGGCACGTCGGGCGCCTGCCGGACGCCGGCGGGGCCGGTGCGCTCGGCTGGTCGGCCGACGCGCTCGAGCGGCCGCTGCGCAACGTCGCGGCGGTGGCCCACGGCGGGCGCGTCGTCGCGGCGCACGCCAAGTCGCTGCTGCCCACCTACTCGGTGTTCGACGACGCTCGCCACTTCGCGCCCGGCGCGCGCCGCCAGTCCCTGTACACGGTCCGCACGCCGGACGGTCCGGTCACGTTCGGCGTGCTGATCTGCGAGGACGTGTGGGACCCGGCGCTCGCCGTCGAGGCTGCCGCGGCGGGCGCGCAGGTCCTGCTCGTGCCGAACGCGTCGCCGTACCACGTCGGCAAGCCGGCGCTGCGGCTCGCGCAGGTCGCGGCCGCCGCACGCGCGGCCGGGGTCCCGATCGCCTACTGCAACACGGTCGGGGGCCAGGACGAGGTCGTGTTCGACGGCGGGTCGTTCGTCGTGGACGTCGACGGCCGGCTGCTGGCGCGGGCGCAGTCGTTCGTGGCCGACGAGCTCGTGATCGACGTGCCCGTCGCACCGCGGCGCGACGCGGGCCGCGCCACCGACCCGGGGCGGCCGGCCGCCGGCTCAGCCGGGCTCGCGTGGGGCACCGGCCGCGTGGCCGGCCCGAGCACGGGCCCGTCCGACGTCGTCGACCTCGGCGTCACGCACGCGAGCCGCGCGCCGCTCGCCCCGCCGGTCGTGACCCCCGCCCTGGACGTCGACGCGGAGGTGTACGCCGCGATCGTCACCGGCTTCGGGGACTACTGCCGCCGCGTGGGGCTGCCGCGCGTCGTGCTCGGCCTGTCCGGCGGGATCGACTCGGCGCTCGCCGCGGTCGTCGCCGTGGACGCGCTCGGCGCCGACGCGGTGTGGGGCATCGGCATGCCCGGCCCGTACTCGTCGGCCGGCTCGGTCGACGACGCCCGCGAGCTCGCCGTGAACCTCGGCATCCGGTTCGACGTCGTCCCGATCGTGGACGCGTACGCCGAGCGCCGCGACGCGCTCGGCGGGCTGCTGGCCGGCGCGGCCGGTGCGGGGCGCTCGCCGTCGGGGACCGTGGACCCGGTCGCGTGGGAGAACCTGCAGGCCCGGCTGCGGGGCACGACGCTCATGACGGTCGCGAACGCCACCGCCGCGCTCGTCTGCACCACGGGCAACCGGTCGGAGTCGGCCGTCGGGTACGTCACGCTCTACGGCGACAGCTGCGGGACGGCGCCGAACCCGCTCGGGGACCTGCTCAAGACGACGGTGACCCGGCGCGACGGGAGCGTGCTGCCGGGCGTGTACGGGCTCGCGGCGTGGCGCAACGCGCAGGCGGCCGAGGCCGGGCAGGTGCCGCCGATCCCCGCCGCGACGCTCACCAAGCCCGCGTCCGCCGAGCTCGCGCCGGACCAGCAGGACACCGACTCGCTGCCGCCGTACCCGGTGCTCGACCGGCTCCTGCTCGCGTTCCTCGAGGACCACGCGACCGCCCAGGAGCTCGCCCGGACGCTCGTGGACGAGGACGGCTGGGAGGTCGGCGCGGCGGTCGCGACGGTCAACCGGGTCCTCGCGCTCGTCGACCGCAGCGAGTTCAAGCGGCGCCAGGCCCCCGTCCGCATCAAGGTGTCGAGGCTCGCGTTCGGGCGCGACCGGCGCATGCCGATGGCGAACCACTGGTCGCACGCACGCGCGGTGGTGCCGGAGCGGGCGGCGCTGCCGGTCTGACCCAGCCGGTCGATGCGGCCGGTGCGTGCGCGGCTCCCGGCGGGCGAGCGGCCTCGGTCCGCGCGCGGCGTCATCGGCCGTGGGCCGGCCGGTGGACGGGCACGACGAGGCCCCGGGCGCCTGGGCACCCGGGGCCGCGTCGTACCGGCCTCGGTGGGGCGGACGCGGATCAGATCAGCACGGCGCCCTTCGACGCGGACTGCACGAGCTTCGCGTACTTCGCGAGCACCCCGCGCGTGTAGGTCGGGGGCAGCGGGGCCCAGCCGGCCTTGCGCGCCTCGAGCTCGGCGTCGTCGACCAGGACCTCGAGCGTCGCGTTCGCCACGTCCAGCCGGATCCGGTCACCGTCGCGCACGAACGCGATGGGGCCGCCGTCGACGGCCTCGGGGGCGACGTGGCCGACGCACAGGCCGGTCGTCCCGCCCGAGAATCGCCCGTCGGTCAGCAGCAGCACGTCCTTGCCGAGGCCTGCGCCCTTGATCGCGCCCGTGATCGCGAGCATCTCGCGCATGCCCGGCCCGCCCTTGGGGCCCTCGTAGCGGATCACGACGACGTCGCCCGCGACGATCGTGCCGTCCTCGAGCGCGTCCATCGCGGCGCGCTCGCGGTCGAACACGCGCGCGGTGCCCTCGAAGACGTCGGAGTCGAAGCCCGCGGACTTCACGACGGCACCCTCGGGCGCGAGCGAGCCGTGCAGGATCGTGATGCCGCCCGTCTTGTGGATCGGGTCGCCCATCGCGCGCAGGATCTTGCCGTCCGGGTCCGGGGGTGCGATGTCCGCGAGGTTCTCCGCGATCGTCTTCCCGGTGACCGTGAGGCAGTCGCCGTGCAGCAGCCCGGCGTCGAGCAGCGCCTTCATGATGACCGGCACGCCGCCGATGCGGTCGACGTCGTTCATGACGTAGCGGCCGAACGGCTTGAGGTCGCCGAGGTGCGGGACCTTGGCGGCGACGCGGGAGAAGTCGTCGAGCGTGAGGTCGACCTCGGCCTCGTGCGCGATCGCGAGCAGGTGCAGCACCGCGTTGGTCGAGCCGCCGAACGCCATGACGACGGCGATCGCGTTCTCGAACGCCTCCTTCGTCATGATGTCGCGCGCGGTGATGCCGCGGCGCAGCAGCTCGACGACGGCGGCACCGGACTTCTCGGCGAAGGCGTCACGGCGGCGGTCGGCCGACGGCGGAGCGGCCGAGCCGGGCAGCGACATGCCCATCGCCTCGGCGACCGACGCCATCGTGTTCGCCGTGTACATGCCGCCGCACGCGCCCTCGCCCGGGCACACGGCGCGCTCGATGAGGTCGACGTCCTCGCGGCTCATGAGCCCGCGGGCGCACGCCCCGACGGCCTCGAACGCGTCGATGATCGTGACGTCCTTCTCGGTGCCGTCGGTGAGCTTCACGAAGCCCGGCGCGATCGAGCCGGCGTAGAGGAACACGCTCGACACGTCGAGGCGCGCGGCCGCCATGAGCATCCCGGGCAGCGACTTGTCGCAGCCGGCGAGGAGCACCGAGCCGTCGAGCCGCTCGGCCTGCATGACGGTCTCGACCGAGTCGGCGATGATGTCGCGGCTCACGAGCGAGAAGTGCATGCCCTCGTGGCCCATGGAGATGCCGTCGGACACCGAGATGGTCCCGAACTCGAGCGGGAACCCGCCCGCGGCGTGCACGCCGACCTTGACGGCCTTCGCGAGGCGGTCGAGGGACAGGTTGCACGGCGTGATCTCGTTCCACGAGCTCGCGACGCCGATCTGCGGCTTCGCGAAGTCGTCGTCGCCCAGGCCGACCGCGCGCAGCATCCCGCGCGAGGCCGTGGCCTCGAGCCCGTCGGTGACCGTGCGCGAGCGCGGCTTGAAGTCGATGCCGTCGATCGGGGTGGGCGCGGGCGCCGACGGCGGCGTCGTCGAGCGCGGCTGGGTGCTGTCAGCGGACACGGACGTGGTCATGCTCGCGAGTGTAGGTCGGCTCCGGAGCGCGTCGGGCGGAGGGTCGCACTGCGGACCGCACGCGTGCCCCGGGGCGGTCCGACGGTGCGGGAGCGCCCCGCGGCGTCCGACGGGTGGGGCGGCCGCCGGCCGGCGCCCCGCCCCCCCCGCACCACACATCCCCGCCCCCCCGGCCCCCCCCGGGG
>NZ_JBFTER010000146.1:0-10239 GCF_047229345.1 Cellulomonas jepli
CTTCTTGGGCACAGCGACATCCTTCCAGCGGGACCTCGTCCCACAGATGGAGTGTCAACCAGCCCTGCAGCAGTCCCATCCTCGGAACCGCCGTCTCCGTCACTCCGTGACTACCGGCCTCGACCGCGGCAGCCTGCCGCGGTCGAGGCCGCGTCTCATTCCCTTGGTTGTGAGACACGCTGTGATGGGATACGTCGGCGACAGCCGCCACGCAGACGCCGCCGTCTCACAAGTCGGTTCGAAACTATGCGTGTCGACGCCAGTCTTCCCGTCGACTTCTGAGACGATCCGGGCGTGACGCTCATCGGCTACGCCAGGGTCAGCACCGACCACCAGAACCTTGAGGCCCAGCGCGACGCGCTGACAGCGGCAGGGTGCGAGCGGATCTACACCGACACCATGTCGGGGGCGAGTGAGTCCCGGCCCGGGCTCGCCGCGCTGCTGGACTACGCCCGGGCCGGCGACACCATCGTCGTGGTCGCACTCGACCGGCTCGGGCGATCCCTGTCCGGTGTCATCCGCACAATCGAAGCCCTCACTACCGCGGGAGTGTTGCTTCGGTCCCTGCGCGAGGGCATCGACTACGCCACGCCCACTGGACGCATGCTCGCCGGGATCTTCGGGGCGCTGGCCGAATACGAGCGCGAGCTCATGCATGAACGCGCCGCCGCCGCGCGAGCCGCCGCCCGGGCCCGCGGCCGGCACACCGGCCGCCCCCCGCGCCTGTCCCCCGCCCAAGCCCGCCAGGTCCGTGCACTACGCGACGGCGGCGAGGGCATCACCGACCTCGTGCGCACCTTCGCCGTCTCCCGCGCCACGATCTACCGCGCGCTGCAGGCGACCGAACCAACCCTCACCGAACCCGTCCCCTGACCCGTCACACAACTCATCCGTGCTGCGCTCGAGCGGCCATGAGTTAAGTACGCCAGTTCGGAACGCTCGGACAGTGCCACACCGGGGGGCGTCACCCAGACGCCGGATGACGCGGCGCACGGTCGTCCATACGGTCGGCGCATGGAACGGCGATACGACCAGAACGACCTCAACACGTACGGCGCCGAAGACGACGAGGACATGGACGCGATCCTCCGCGCGATCGATGACGCGATCGCCGACGAGCCGACGTCCGATCAGTAGCACCCTGCCCACGCCGGCACCGCAGTAGACCCGCCCTTGTGCCGCGCCGGGGCGGTTGCATGTGCGAGACGCCCTGAACCTCCCTAGCCGGAACGTCACGGCGTCAGCGGTGACGTACGGGAAACTTCACTCGACGTTGACCATCGAAGTGAGATCCATGCGGCACCAGTCCTCGCATCCACGCACGCCTCGCTGGGTCGCCCCGCCAGGGTGGCCCACACCGCCAGCCGGCTGGTACCCCGATCCCGGGTGGCGCCCCCCCGCGAGCTGGCCCACTCCCCCACCCGACTGGATCTGGTGGCGCGACGACCGCGGACGACCTCTGCCCACCCCGGCTACGCCGCCGACCGCGCCCCGGTACGCGATCAACACGTGGCGCGATGCCGAGATCACCACGGCTGCGATGCTGCGAGACCTGGGCTTTCGGGACGCGAGCGTGACCAAGCAGGGCGCCGACGGCGGCATCGACGTCACCGGACGACATGTCGCAGCCCAGGTGAAGTGGCACGCCAAGCCGGTAGGTCGACCCGACTTGCAGCGCCTGGTCGGCGCAGCAGGAACCCAGCGTCAACTCGTGTTCGTCTCCCGCGAGGGCTTCTCCGCCCCAGCCGTCCAGTACGCGGACCAGCTCAACATGGCGCTCGTCTCCCTGGATTGGTGGGCGGTGGCACGGCCCCGCAACAGCGTCGCTGAGC
Source organism: Cellulomonas jepli (assembly GCF_047229345.1). Taxonomy (NCBI): domain Bacteria; kingdom Bacillati; phylum Actinomycetota; class Actinomycetes; order Micrococcales; family Cellulomonadaceae; genus Cellulomonas; species Cellulomonas jepli. Next base: position 1,833 of record NZ_JBFTER010000146.1, read on the forward strand.
GCATGCTCCACGCACGCACGCGAACTTGAGCTCGACGCGCGCATCGTTCGAAGCACCTCCTGGATCTGCGAGCACTACCCCTCACCACTGGCGGCTCAACTGCAGGTCGCCGCTGCCCGATGGGCCAGTGTGAGCATGCCGCCAGATGACCTCCCTCGTTCCCCCACGGGCCGCGTCCCGCAGTGGGTTCGCGACGAGACGGTCCGCCGACACGACACGTCATGGCGCACCCGGTCGCCAGGCAGGGCTGAAGCAGCGTCTAGAGGCCGCGCACGCTTCGCCTTCGCGGCCGCAGCGGTAGCGGTGGGCTGCGGGTTGGCCTGGTTGGGGTACCAACTTCAGCCCGAGGCGGCCCAGCATCTTTGGGCGTCCCTGCCCCGCACCGCAGCGATCGCCCCAACCGAGATCACTCCGAGCAGCCCAACCGGCTGGGTCGACGTGGTGTGCCAGCCCGCACCCGGCGCGGCCGGCTACGTGTTCACCGCTCCCTCCGGGACCGAGGTGTCGTGTGACAACGGCGCAACGCCGCACTCATCCCCGCAGTACCTGCCATAGGCGCCGGCCTATCGCATGCACCGCGCCCGCACTCGGGAGCAGCGGAGCACGGAGTGCTGTGACATGCACCTAAACGATCGTTTGAGTGCGCCTCGACGCTCGCGACGGGGCGTAGAAGCGTTGCGCGTCCTGCGGGGTCCGGCGTACCGCGTGCGGCAGTGTGTGGCTCGCCGTGCGATGCCAAGTGGAGGTGAGCGTGGGTGACCGCGAGAGGTCGGTCGTTCAGCGGCTGAGGGCCGGGCAGCCGCTCGACGGGCTCGAGTTGGAAAAGGTGGCGGGTCGCTGGGACCTCCGAGGGATGCGCCTGTCCCCGCCGATCACGCGCGCGCCGGGCCCCAGAGGTGCCGGCGTGGCGACTGTCTCCCTCTCGGGCATGGACGAGCTGCGCGGGGTGACCCTGTCGGGCCTGGACCTGAGCGGGGCTACCTGGGAGAGCCTGCGCCTGCTCGATGTGCGGGTCGAGGACTGCGTGTTCGACGATGCCCGACTGCCTGACTTGCGCATGTGGGAGTCGCGATGGACCGACTGCTCGATGCGCGGCACACGCCTGAACGGCGGCTCTATGGCGGGGCGGACCCCGGTCTGGCGACGCCGCGGGTCCACGCAGTGGGCGGGCGTCGACTTCACCGGCGCGGATCTGCGTGACACAGCCCACGGCGGCGAGCTGTACACCGGCTGCGACTTCAGCCACGCCCGCCTGGAGAGCGTCGACTTCTCCGACGCGCGGCACGTGCGGTCCCGGTTCGCCGGCGTCCTCCGGGAGGTCTTCTTCTACCGGCGTGCACCTCAGTCGTCTCGACTGCGACCCGTGAACGAAATGCGCGATGTCGACCTGACCGCTGCGCGCCTGACCGACTGTTCGTTCTTCGGGCTCGACCTGGCTTCCGCCCGGCTGCCGTCAGCCGCGCTCCACGTGATCGCGCTCGGGAAGGTCCCCGTCGCGCGTCGCGTGCTGGCGCTCATGACCAGCACCGGCACGCTCGAGTCGATGATCGGCCTACGCGTCGCGATGGAGTACTGGATCGAGGAAGGGCCCGACACGCCCACCGCGTGGGGCATCGCGGACCGAGCGAGCCTCGGCGAGAGCGACGAGGAGCGAAACCGAGCTCTCGCTCTGGTCGAGCGTGCCCAACGGGAAAGCGCACCTATCCCGAGGTGACCCCGGGTCAGCTGCTCGCGGTCGGCGCGCAAGGTCAGGGCCACCGTCGCTCGGTGACTCCACCCTGGTGCTGACCGTCATCGCCGCCGCGGGCGGCGCGATCGGCCTCGGCCTCGTAGGCGCGCGGGCGACCGAGCGGTACAGGTCCCGCCCTAGTTGGACGGGGGACGCGAGGCGTACATGTACTCAAACGTTCGTTTGAGTACACCCACGCACGAGCGTGCTCAGCGTCGTCGGGGACGATGTTGCCCGTGTCGAAGAACTCGAAGAAGCCGCGGAAGCCTCACACCGACGAGCAGTCCGTGGCGCCGCGGCTGGAGTTCACGTTCCGGCTGAGCAGACGAGGATGGGCCGAGGCGACCATCTCCGACGGCACGAACGCGACGAGCATGGGGCCGTCGTTCCTCAGCGACGCCCTCGGGGACCTGCTGAGGACCGTGAACCGAGTCCTCGCCGGCGCGCGGGAGGCGGAGTGCGTCTGGGCGGAGGAACCGGGGTTCGACCGGTGGCACTTCGTGCGGGACGAGGACCGTGTCGCCTTGCGTGTCTTCACGGTCGATGACGACCTCGAGGGAGAGGCCGAGCTCGTCTTCGAGACGCGCCAGACCCTTCCCGCGCTCGGTGACGCCTTCCTGCGCGGGGCCCAGACCGTGCTCAACGAGTACGGGCCCGAGCGGTACCGCAACAAGTGGGTCGAGCACCCGTTCCCCACCGAGGAGCTGGAGCTGCTCCGGAGGAGACTCCAGCACCGCTGACCGCCGTACATGCACTCAAACGATCGTTTGAGTACACGCACGTCTCGCCTGCTCTGCCTGGCTAGAGGCGGGTCACCAGCGGCTTTTGGCGTCGACTGCGTCGGCGAAGGTGGTCCACGCCTCGGTGGTGTCGGTGGCGAGCTCCGTCTGCGCGTTGTCGAAGATCCCATGGAGCGCGAGGTAGAGCTCCTGGCGCTCCTCAGTCTCGATGAAGCCGGTGCGGGTGTCGATGCGGTTCATGCCCTCGGCGAGGTCGTGCCCGAGCGCGGGCATCACGCCGATCCACTCCTCGCGCGGAGTCTCACGCAGCGTGGTCACGATCGCGTCGCGCGTGAGGCGAAACTGGGCGAGCGCGCGGGCGTAGATCCGGGCGCTGATGTGTGGGCGACCGTCCCAGACGCGCAGTGGGTTGGCTCGGTTCTCCTCGACCCACCCCGGGGGACGTGCACCACGCACCTCGAGCAGGGTGCCGTGGCGGACCTCGCGGCGCCAGAGCCGACGGGTCGCCTCCGCGTAGTCGGCCGGGACGCTGTCCAGGCTCAGCGCTTCCAGGTGCGGGACAGACTCCGGCAGCAGGCAGTCCTGGGCCGTCATGCCGAACAGGTTCGTCAGCGCAACCTGAGTCAGGTGCGCTGAGCTGTTGAGCCGGGCGCTGTTGCGCAGGATCCCGAGGTCTCCTTCGAGGTCGAGGTGGCGAAGCTCCGGGAAGCGCTCGACCACCGATGCGCAGTCGAGGTCCACGATGCCGTTCACGTGCAGCTGACGAACATCGAGCCGCGCAGGGCCGGCCAGCACGTCCTCGAGCTCGCGCGCCGTCAGCGCAAGACGAGACGGCGCCGGGAGGGGACCTCGGTTGCCGGCCGCGCGCCAGCGCGCATGGGCGACGTCCGTTCCAAGCTGCCAGTAGCCGAACGTCCTGGGCATCGCAGCCGCAACAGCCGGCACCGGCATCGACCCGACGACCTGGACGCCGCGGGGCAGCTGCCACGGGCAGCGGACGTGTGCCAACCCCCGCGCCGCATAGACGGGCCGAGCATCCCGGACGTCGTCCAACGTGCCTGGCTGCTCGCCGACCCAGTCGAGCTCGAGAACCGCGATCAGCCGCTCACCAGCGTCCACATGCGTGATCTGCCCCGCCGACCACCCACCCAGCACCTCCGAGTACCCCGTGACGACATCACCAGCCACCGGACGCGGCGGAGCAGCGGATCGCTTCCCACTCACCATCTCGACCCCCAGTCGTGCGCGGACCCGGCAGGCGAGCAGACACTCGCCCCTCCGCCGCGACGCCTCCGAAGCGTGCGGCAGGGACCGCGCAGCCCACAAGCGGACCTCCCGACAGCGACGTGACTTCGGGCGCCCCGGATACATGCACGCAAGCCTTCGTTTGAGTACAGGTCGCTGCACGGCGCCGGACCTAGACTCCCGGCCCAACGAGGTGGCAGCGGAACGGACGCGGAGGTGGCTGGTGCTGGAGGTTGATTGCGAGGAGCCCAAGTCGCAGGCGTGTCCGGACTGCGGCGGCCGGCGTCAGCTGGTCACCGGCCAGGTGTTCATTGACGAGACGACCTCAGCCGCTTTCCTCGCCTTCCTCTACGACCACGAGGGCGGCCGAGAGGTGTACCTCGACCTCATCATCGGGACCTGGGGAGACAACGGCGACCCCTCGACGCGGCTCACCTTCTCCACCCGCACCGGCCCGACGGAGGGCGGGGTCATCGGCTCGACCCTGCTCGACGGGCGCGCCAACTCACCGGACGATGCCTTCTTCGGCCGGAAGGTCTCGCGCGCGGAAGGGCTGAACCACCCCCTGCTACCGACTGTCTGGCTCTGCAACGACACCGTCCTCGCACAGGTTCCGGCTGTCGCCCAGCACCTCGCCGGAGCACACACACATCACCGGCGGCGGCGGCGCTGGCCCTGGCGCAGGGCTTAGACCCGCCCGTCCCACCTCCTCGCCCCGTGGGTACATGCACTCAAACGATCGTTTGAGTACGCCTGGGTGCGAGGCTGTCGGCATGCTGTGCGAGCGCGAGGTGCCGACGCCGCTGGGGCCTGTCCGGGTGTCGCTGACCGTGGACACCGGCGCTGAGACGGTGCACACCGAGACGGTCGTGCTCCCCTCGGAGGCTAAGGTCGTGCGGTGGTGGACGGACTCGCGCCTGGAGGTGCGGTGCCTCGTCGTCCGGTACGACGAGGTGTGGAACACGTATGGCGTGTTCACGGCGGAGGCGTGCTGGGGTGTGGCGTGGTCGGTGCTGACCGAGCGCGAGACGTCTGCGGTCACCGTGTGCGGACGCACGCCGCCCGGGCTCACCGCGGGCACGAACTGGGGAGAGGACCTGGCCGCGGTCGAGGTGGAGTCCCCCGAGTGGACCCTGCACGTCGGAGGGCCCAACGACCTGCTCCTCCCCGCCCTTGTGGAGTCGCAGGACGCCCCGGCCTCCTGGCGGGGCCGGCTCAGTGACGAAACGGTGACCGACGGCCCCGACGGGCTGACCTGGTCTTACCCTCCGCTGCAGGCCCGCGAGGTGATGACCACGCACGTCGCGATCGCCTGGGCACCGACCAGCGCTGCGCAGCCCGTGACGACGTGGCTTGCGGTCGACACCGACCCGAAGCACCTCCTCGACTACGCCGGTCTGACCTCGACCGCGCCCGCGCGTCGAGGATGGCGTCACGTGCCGCGACCCTGACCTGGGCCGCGAGGCGCCAAGTACATGCACTCAAACGTTCGTTTAGGTGCACTTCTGAGGTCGTTGCCGTGGACGCGGCCGTCGGTTAGCGCTGGGCGTCGGCTGTAGCGTCGCGATCGTGCGTGCGCCGGGGCGGGGACAGGTCGATGTCGAGCTGGTCGAGGCCGTGGGTGCCGCCGCGCCGGCGGTCGAGCGCGGTGCCGACTGGCGGGAGCTGGTGAGGCGCGTCCCTCGCCGGGCCTGGACTGTCGTTGCGGGCGTCGTGGTGCTCACGCTCGGCGCGGGCGGCTTCGTCGAGTGGCGGGCCGAGCGAGCGCAGACGAGCCGGCTCGAGCGCATCGAAGGCCTCACAGGATCACTCGCAGCGCCGCTGACCGACGTCTGGGAGGCTCCGGGCGAGGGTGTGATCGGCATCATCGGTGACGTCCTGGTGCTGTACGGCCCGGAGGGTGAGGGGGTGCTCGGTGTCGGCCTGGACGACGGCGCGCCCCGCTGGGAACGGAGCCCGGGCGGCTCGTTCGGGTGCTGGTTCGTGCGCGGCGATGGGGGTACCCGCGCGGGGTGGTGGCAGGGGCCGGTGGACGTGCTCGAGCCGGGGTCCGCGGTCCTGGCCTGCGTCGACTCCGTCCCGTTCGAGGGCGTGAGCTTTCCGAACGTCGTCACCGGGTCCGGCGGAGCCTCCGCTTTGGGCCCGCAGTCCGAGGTCAGCGTCCTCGACCCCGCCTCTGGTGCCATCCTCCGGCGGCTCGTCCTTCCGGGCTCGGGCCATCCGACGCAGATCGAGGACAGCGTCGTCGCAGTGGGTCTGGACGCGGAGGACCGTCTCGTCGGGAGCCGGTGGTCGTTGCTCACCGGTGAGCTGGCTTGGGAGTACACGGGCCCGAACGTGGGCCGTGTGGCCGGCGTCAGCATGTGGTCGGACACCGAGACGATGACCTGGGAGGCGGGTGATGTCTCGGTCACCCTCGACTCCCGCACCGGCGACGCGATCGATCCCCCGAGCGAAGGTGAACCGGGCGAGAGCGAGCTCGACCGGTTCACACTGCCCGACGGCGGGACCGCGGTCTCCTCCGTCATCGACGGCACGGGCGTCGAGCTCACCGTGACGGACGCCGACGGCACACCGCGCTTCACGACCACCGGACATGCCTTCGAGCCGCTCGTCGACGACGGTACTGCCCCGCACACGATGCTCGTCCAGCCCTCGGGTGGCGCCGGGATCATGGCGGTCGACGCACGCACGGGCGAGGACCTGTGGCGCTCCGCGACCCCCCGATGGGCCAGCCCGGTCGTGCTCGCCGGGCGCGTCGTCCTGCGTGAGAAGGACCGGGTCGCCGCGGTCGACGTCCACACGGGCGAGACGGTCTGGGAGCACGACGACCACGAGCCGGACGCAGGCGGCGGGCTCGTGACCGACGGGCGCACCGTCCTCATCCTGGCGCGCGTGGACGGCCAGACATCTCTGGTCGCGCGAGACGTCGAGACCGGCGAGCAGCTCTGGCGCATCCCCTCCCCGGTCGACGCGGGTGCCCTGCAGCCGCTGCGCGACGGCCGAGTGCTCCTCTCCGGCTCGAGACGGACCGTCCTCCTGGCACCGTGACCCGACCTCAAGCTCGAATCGGAGATCTCCACCCATCGCACGCCGAGGCCTAGCCGTCATGCGCCCGTCGGCAGGTGCGGAGGTGTGGGCTCGGGCGCTGGTCACTCCCGTACATGTACTCAAACGTTCGTTTAGGTACACGCGCGCTCGGCTACAGCCGCCTCAGCTCGTGGGCGTCTGCAGCACCGGCGCACTGATGATGTCCGCTTCTGCGTCCCGCCCGAGCGCGGCCGCCAGGCGCCGGACGGTCTGCAGCCAGTGCGGGCTTCCCGGGGCGCCAGGCATGGTGATGCCGGGAACGCCGAGCTCGGAATTCGTCGAGTTGCGCGTCAGCAACGCCTCGTAGGCATTCGCTCTGCTGGAGAGCTCGTCAAGCACGGGGAAGCCCGTTGTCGTCAGCGTCCGCACGACGTCGGTGATGATCGGCTCGAGGTTGCCCGCGTCTTCGTCGACGGCCCAGGTGTCGAACCGGTCTTCATCCGTGTCTCGCTCGTACGGGTGGAACGCCCCCGGCTGCGCCAGAGCCTTCCCCAGGATCACCTGGAACGTGCACTCGTAGTAGTTCGGCCGCCCCAGCGCAGAGGCCACGGGGGTGCGCTCCTCGATCTCGCACTCAGGGATCCACACGCCCGCGTAGACCGCGAAAGAGAACGACGTGCAGCCAACCCCGAACGAGGAGTAGGCACCCACCGCCTGGAAGTCCACGACCTCGATCACCCCGCCCTGGCGCCGTCGCCACGCCTTGCGCCCGGTGAAGTCATCGAACCCCTGCCGCTCCAGTACCGGCCGCACGTGACGCCGGATCGCGCGTGTGACCATCGCGTTCTGCCCACTCATCCGCTCACTGTGCGACATCGCTCGTCGCGACGACAGCCCGCTGAACGGGTGCGGGGCGCGCACAAGCTCGCTTCTCGACCTTGACCTCGACCTCGCGGGCAGGGGTCATCCCCACGCTCCTGCAGTAGTTGAGCGGCCCCGGGCGCGAGACGACCCTTCGAGTACATGCACTCAAACGATCGTTTAGGTACATGCCCCTCGCGTCGTACGCGGATCCTCACCCGCATCGGGTGACGATCACCCAATGCGGGTGAGGACTCGCTCCTGTGCGCCACGCACTGTCGCGAGGGATGCACACCCCGGACCGGCGGAGGACGACGAGCATGAGCGCAGCCAAGGCAGCGAGCACGACCACACGTTCGGTGCTGGAGGCGGCACACGAGCGTTACGCGATGGACGACCGTCAGGACTTCGGTGACGCCGACCGAGGTCTGATCGCCGCTATCCCGGACGGCGCGGTTCGGGAGGACGACGGTCGGGTGAGCCTCGACCTGGGCTGGTTCGACTTCCTGGGCCAGGACGGGGATCCCGCGCCCGACACGGTCGACGCGAGCCTGTGGCGCCAGTCGCAGCTCATCCGCAAGGCCGGTCTGTACCGGGTGGTCGACGGCCTCTACCAGGTGCGCAACAACGACATCGCGACCGTGACCTTCGTCGAGGGTCCGGACGGTGTCGTGGTGGTGGACTGCGGCTCCTCGGTGGCCGCTGCACGGCAGGCGCTCGCGCTTCTCCGGGAGCACGTGACCGACAAGCCGGTCGTCGCCGTGATCTACACCCACACCCACATCGACCACTACGGCGGCGT
>NZ_JBFTER010000147.1:0-10074 GCF_047229345.1 Cellulomonas jepli
GGCGAGGCCGGCGCCGCGCCGCGCGGGCACGAGCCGCGTGAGCACCGGGCGGGCGTCCACGGCCGGCTCGACGACCTCCGGCGCCTGGTCCCGCAGGCGCGCGAGCGCCTCCGCGAACGGCAGGTAGGGCAGGCCGATCTCCCCGAGGTCCACGCAGTGCACCGTCACGACCGTCGCGCCCGCCAGCTCCGCGAGCTCGGCGGTGCGACGCAGCAGGCGCGTCTTGCCGACCCCGGCGTCGGCGCCCAGGAGCACCGCGCCGGGCTGCCCCGCGCCGGCGCGCCCGAGCGCGTCCGTGAGCCGCCGGACCTCGTCGGCCCGGGCGACGAACGGGGTGATCACCGCGCTGCGTGCCATGCCCCCGATCCTGGCAGGTGCCACCCACGACCGGGGCGCACCTGCGCGGCCGTGCGGACCTGCCGCCGGGGGTCGCGCCCGTCGGCCCGCTCGGCCACGCGCCCCCGCGCCCGGCCGGTCCGCGACGCCGCGTGCAGCTGCTCGGCCCGGTAGGCCACCTCGGCGTCGAGCGCCGGTCCCCACATCCCGTTCATGTCGGCTCCTCCTCCGTGGTGCAGGACCCGCTCCTGCACGACCTTCACGCTGCTCCTGAGGGGGGTGGATGCGGATCGGTCGGTCGACGGGTCGTGGGTGCCGGTCCGCGTCTGAGGAGCCCCTGAGGTACCTCAGACGCGCCGGGCGAGGCCTGATCTGCGGTTCGGGCGCGCGACCGCTCTCGCGCCCACCGGGCCTGCTCCGGGCCCGGGAGCAGCGGATTCGGCCCCGGCGGGCGGCCCGTGACACCCTCGGGGCATGCCCCTGTCGACCGCTGCCCCCGGTTCCGTGCTGTTCGACGGCGCGACGTTCGAGGCCGTGCTCTTCGACATGGACGGCACGCTCATCTCCTCGCTCGCGTCCGTCGTCCGCAGCTGGACCCGCCTCGCGCACGAGTTCCGCATCGACGACGTGCGGGCCCGCGAGTTCCGGTTCCACGGCGTGCCCGCGCGGGACATCGTCGACACGCTGCTCGCCGACCGGGAGCCCGAGGAGCGCGCCCGGGCGCTGCGCCGCATCGTCGAGCTCGAGGTCACCGACACGGGCGACATCGAGGTGCTGCCCGGCGCCGCGGAGGCGCTCGCCGCGCTCGCGGGCACCGGGCGCAGCGCCATCGTCACGTCGTGCGACCTGACCCTCGCGCGGGCGCGGCTCGCGGCCACCGGGCTCGCCGTCCCCGACGTGGTCGTGACGGCCGACGACGTGGCGCGCGGCAAGCCCGACCCCGAGCCGTACGTGCTCGGTGCACGCCGGCTCGGCGTCGACCCGGCGCGGTGCCTCGTCGTCGAGGACGCCGCTGCGGGGCTCGACTCGGGCCGCGACGCGGGTGCGGCGACGCTCGCCCTCGCGACCCAGTCGCACGGGGACACGCTGACCGCCGACGTCGTGGTCGCGGACCTCGGGTCCGTGCGGTTCGACGTCTCCGGGGCCGGCGTCCGCGTCCTCGCCGTCTGACGCAGGCCGCACCGACCGCACCGGCCGCCCACCGTGCCCTCGTACCGCGTCACGCTCGGCGTCGGGCTGCTCCGCGGGGCGACTGCACCCGAGGACGTGCTGCCCGCCGCCACCGCCGCGGCGCGCGCGCTCGTGACCGTCGAGGCGTACGACCTCGGGGTCGTGCGGGGCCGTGCCCGCATCACGGTGCGGTTCACCGCCGACGACGACCCCGCGGCGCTGCACGTCGCCGGCGTCGTCACCCGCACCGTCACCGACCTCGCGACCGTGGACCAGCCGCAGGTCACGCGTCGCTGGGGCAACCGCTGGTACCCGCTGCGCGCGGACGGCCGGATCCCGCGGCCCCCGACCGGCTGATCCGCCTCCGCGCGCGCCGTGCCTGCGCCAGGATGACGGCATGACCACCGCAGGGGGCGGCGGGGCGACCGGCGGTGGACCGCCGACGCCCGCGCACGCCGAGGGGAGCCCGGCCCGTCCGCACGCCGCCGGGCCGCACGCCGAGGAGCGCCCGCACGAGCCGGACGCCGAGCTGCCGGCTTCCTCGGGAGCCGCGACCGACTGGCCCGGCCTGGACGTCCCGGAGACTCGGAGCTGGTGGCCGCGCGCCGCCGGTCCGCGCTACGCCTCCTGGGTCGCGCGCGTCGTCGCGCACCTGCTCGACGGCGCCCTCCTCGGTGCGGTCACGTACCTCGCCTTCGCCGTCCAGCCGGTCGCGGCGCCGACGTTCGCGCCGTCCCTCGCCCCCGGGAACGGCGCACCGTTCGCGCCGGGGTCCTGGTGGGACAGCCCGTGGGTCGTGCTGACGCTCGTCGTGCTCGCGGTCCTGCAGGCGTACGTCGGCTCCACGCCCGGCAAGCTCGTCGTCGGGATCGCGGTCGCGCGCGACTCCGACGGGCGTCCGCCGGGCTGGTCCGCACGGTCGTCCGCTGGGTGGCGCACCTGCTCGACGCGATCCTGTACGTCGGGTACCTGCGGCCCCTGTGGCACGCCGAGCGCCGCACGTTCGCCGACAGCCTGCTCTCGACCGTCGTGGTCCGGCGGGACGACGCCCGCACGCCCGCCTGGTGGTCCGGCGGGCTCGCGCGCACGGGCGTCGCCGCCTCCGCGGTCGTGTGCGTCGCGGCCGCGGGGTTCCAGCTCGCGCCGCAGTCCGCGACGTCCTCGGACACGGTGACGTCCGACTGCATGGTGCCGGGCACGCAGGGGTCGGCTGGCCCGGGCGCAGGCGGCAGCGTCGCGGTGTCGGCCCAGGAGGGCCCCGTGAGCCGGTGGGGCGTGGTGCGACGTCAGGCCCAGCGGGAGGGCTCGGTCGAGGTGCGGTGGGAGCGCACGGGCACGGTCGCGACTCCCGGTGCGTACCGGCTCCGGGTCGCGCGGCCCGACGGCACCGGCGCGCGCACGTTCCAGGTCGACGTCGTCTCGGCTGCGGCCGACGGCACCGCCGAGCTCGAGAACCCGGGGGCGGCACCGTTCGAGGACTTCTGGCTCGAGGACGCGACCGTCGTCGCACGGCTGGCACCGGAGGCGCTCGAGGAGCTCGGCGACCGCTGGGAGTGGACGCTCACGAGCGACGCCGGCGGCACCCTCACCGGCCCGTGCACGGGAACCGCCGCGCGGTGGGGCGCCTGACCGCTCGCCCCTCAGAGCGCTGTCGGGGACGGGGTCAGGGCAGCGTCAGGGCGCGGTCCGGGTCGGCTCAGGGCCCGCCCCCGATGTGGGCGTGGGTGCCGTGGGGGCACCGTGGAGGTGTCAGAGCGACACACCACGAACGAAGGAACGTGAACCCCGTGACCAGCATCCACGAGACCCTCGGCCGCGACGGCCTGATCCGCCCCGTCCAGGGCCGCGTGCTCGGCGGCGTGTGCGCCGGGCTCGGCCGCCGGTTCGGGCTCGACCCCTGGCCCGCGCGCCTGCTCTTCCTGCTCGTCCTCATGGTCATCCCGGGCAGCCAGCTCATCGTGTACCCGGTCCTCTGGATCCTCATGCCGTCCGAGGACAAGCTCGCCCGCGTGCACGCCGGCTACCCGGCACCGGGCGTCCCGACGCCGCCTGCGGCGTGACGCCCGGAACCACACGAGCCACCCGGCGGCCCGGCCCTGCACGGGTCGGGCACCGACCCGGGCCTGCACGGGCCGTCCGCCGGCCGGGCCGGTCGGCCGTCAGCGCTCGGTGACGTCCACCTCGAACTCGAACCCGTCGAGCAGCTCCGCGGCGTGGCGCTGGGCGACCCCCGTCGCCGTCTCGAGGTCGGGCGCCTCGCCCGGCACCGTGAACGTCACGGGGCCGGGCAGCGGCGCGCCGGGCAGCGCGGCCTCGTCGGCGACGTCGTCGACCGCCCCCAGGGCGTCGGCCATGCCGGCGCGGGTGTCGTCGTCGGGCACGTCCTGGACGGTGATGCGGGCGAGGTAGTCGGGCACCCGCCCATCGTCCTGCACGCCGCCGACATCCCACTGCCGGTCACCGCCGGTCGTCGGCTCCGCCCCTGCCCCTGCCCCTGCCCTTGCCCAGCCCGACCCACGGCCCGGCACCCGTCCCGGTGACGGTCAGCCCGACCCGCGGCCCAGCAGCAGCTCGATCTCCCCGTGCGCCGCGGGGTCGAGCGGTCCGGCTGCGAGCGCCCCGACGTTCTCCTCGACCTGACGCACGTCCCGGAAGCCGGGCAGCGGCACGGCGCGCTCGTCGTGCGCCCAGATCCACCCGATCGCCCCCTGTGCGAGCGTGCGGCCGTCCGCGGTGAGGGCCTCGCGCACGGCGTCGACCCGCTCGAGCATCTCCGGGGCCGGCGCGCCGCCGGCGAACCAGCGCATCCACTCCGGCTCGCGCCCCCGCACGTCGTCCGCGGGCAGCCGGCTCGTGGCGGCGTACCGCCCGCCGAGGAGGCCCATCGCGAGCGGCGAGCGCACGAGCACCCCGAGGTCGTGCCGCTCGGCGAGCGCGAGCATCGGGGCGTTGTCGTCGAGCACGTTGAGCTGGACCTGCACGACGGCGAGGTGCGGGGCGTGCGCGAGCACCTCGACCTCGTCGGGGTCGTCGGTGCTGACGCCCCACCACCGCACGAGCCCGTCGTCGACGAGCTGCTCGAGCGTCGCGGCGAGCTCCTCGGCGACCGCCGCACCCGCCGTCGGCGTGTGCAGCTGGTAGAGGTCGACGTGGTCGCGCCCGAGCCGGCGCAGCGAGGCGTGCAGCGCGTCGCGCACGTAGGCGGGGGAGACGTCGACGCCCGTGAGCTGGCGGGTCGCGGGGTCGATCGTGTTGCCGAACTTCGTCGCCACGAGCACGTCGGGGTGCGCCGCGAGCACCGGGGCGAGCAGCTCCTCGCTGCGGCCCGCGCCGTACGCGTCGGCGGTGTCGAGCAGGGTCACGCCCATCTCGACGCCGCGGTGCAGGGCTCGGGTCGCCTCGTCCTCGTCGACGCCCGCGTACCCGAGCGGCTGGTCGCCGCTCGCCATCCGGCCGCCGAGGGCCCAGCAGCCGAGGCCGAGCGCGCTGGTGTCCAGTCCGGAGCGTCCGAGGCGTCGTCGCGGGAACGTCATGAGGTCCAGGCTGCCACGCCCCGGGGCCCGTGTCCGCTCCGACGCCGGACCGCGTCGAGGTGCACCCCCGGGCCCGCGTGCCAGCCGGGACTTGACCGGCCGATGACCCTGCGTTGATCGATCTCGGGACCTCGATCCGGGGCGCCGCTCACCGGATCGGGTCGACTGTTCACCCGGCGAACTCCGGCGCAGTCGGGCACAGTGGACCGGTGGGCGATGTCAGGGAGCTGCGAAGCGCTGCGAGCGCGCGCCGTCAGGACGCCCGCGCGCACACCGTCGAGCTGGTCCTGACGCCGGAGCGCGCGGCCCCGCGCGCTGCCCGGCACTGGATCATGCGGTCGATCGCCGAGGCCGGTGTGCACGGGGTCTCGAACCAGGTCATCGAGCTCCTCGCGGGCGAGGTCGTGGCCAACGCGGTGCTGCACGGGCCGCCCGACGGCGAGATCCGGGTCGAGGTCCGCGTCGACGGCGAGGCGGTCAAGGTGTCGGTCACCGACCAGAGCCCCGAGCGTCCGCGCGTCCTGCACCCGGCCCCGACCGCGGCGAGCGGGCGCGGCATGGCGCTCGTGGCCGCGCTGTCGACCGCGTGGGGCATCGAGCGTCGCGAGCCGGGCGGCAAGACCGTCTGGTTCACCGTCGATCCCGAGGCCGAGCGCTAGGACTCCGCGCGGATCTGGACGCCCGTCCGAGTGAATCCCGGCGCGCGCCGGGGTGCCGTCGCCGTCCGTTCCTCAGCATCGGGCGCGCCGTACCGATGCGCTCCTCGTCACCGTGGACACCGACGAGGAGGGCCGCCTGATGGCAGCGCACGAGACCGCAGTGCCGGAGTGGAAGCTCAACCGCGAGTCCGACACGCTCCGCGAGCGTGCCAAGAGCTCGATGATCGTCTGGGCCCTCGTCGTCGGCGTCGGGGCGGCCGCCGCGATCGCGTCCTACGCGTCCGCGCTGCGGACCCTCGGCACCGCGCTCTCGGTCACCGCGGTCCTCGCGGGCGGCGCCATGCTGGCGCGGGCCGTGCACGGCTGGGCCACGGCGGACCGGCGGGCCGCGCGGAACCTCACGACCGGCGGGTGACCTGCGCGCGGGCCCGGCGCACGCGGGCGGCGAGCGCGAGGGCGACGCCCGCGAGGACGAGCCCGAGGACACCGGCCCCGACGAGCAGCGGCAGCCGCGAGGGGCGGTCGGCCAGCACGACGTCGTACGGGTCGTCCGCGTCGTAGCGGACCGCGATCCGGGAGCCGGGCTCGAGCCCCGCGGTCGTCGGCACGTCGAGCGTGAGCGTCGGGCCGTCCGGGTCGAGGTCCTGGACCGCACTGACGGAGCCGTCGCCGACGTCCTGCACGACGACCCAGCCGTACTCGGCCTCGGTCTCGAACGCGGCGTCGCGCACGCCGACGAGCGCGCTGCCGGCGACCAGGGCGAGCGCGAGCACGCCGAGCAGCACGGGGAGCCAGGCCGGTGTCGTGCTGCGGGCGCTCGCGGGCGGTGGCGTCGTGGGGGCGGGTCCGGGCGTCGACGTGACGGTCGGGACGCCGCGGGAGGCGGTCGACAGCTCTCGGCGGGTCACCACGGTGCTGGGCTCCTCGGGTCGGCTCGCGCCGGTACGCGCCGACGCGTCGCCGCGACGTGCGTGCGGCGAGGCGAAGTTAGCCAGCCGCCGGCCCCGGGACAATGGGTACCGATCGGTAACAATGCGGGCGGGACGTTTCGAATCGATTCGTCAGCCCGTCGCGCTCACCCGAAGAGCCGCACGAAGTTCCGGAGGATGGTCGGGGGGTGCGTGACGGCGCCCCGTCGCACCCGTTCCTCGACCCGCTGCGCGTCCTCCGGCGGGAAGTAGCCGGCGTGCCGGTAGACCTCGATCCGCGTCACGATCCCCTCGACGTCGAGCTCGGGGTGGAACTGCGTGGCGTACAGGTGCTCGCGCACGCGGAACATCTGCACGGGGCACGACGCCGACGACGCGAGCAGCACCGCGTGCGCCGGCAGGGTCCGGCACGCCTCCCGGTGCCCCACGAACGCCTCGAACGCCCGCGGCACCCCCGCGAGCAGCGGGTCGGCGGCGCCCGCGTCGGTCAGCGTCACCTCGACCGAGCCGATCTCCTCGGCGTACGTGCCGTCGATCACGGCCCCCTGGTGCGCGCCGAGCGTCCTGACGCCGTAGCAGGCACCGAGGAACGGGTGGTCCCGCGCGACGATCTCGTCGAGCAGCGGGGCGAGCTCGGCCTCGACGCGCTGCTGCACCGCGGACTTGCGGTCGGGCGGGTCCGTCGAGTTGAACGGGCTGCCGCCGACCAGGACGCCCGCGTACCGGTCGAGGTCGATCCGCGGGAGCGGCCCGGCCTCCATGCGGACGCGGTGCAGGCGCTCGGGGGGGAGCCCGCCGTAGCGGAGCATCGCGGCGTACTCGCCGTCGGCAGCAGGGTCGTCGGCGCGGGACGCCAGCAGGAGGAACGGCCGCACGCCACGAGCGTAGGGGCGGGTACCCGGACCCGCGCGGGCGGTCGCCGGGTGCCGTGGCCGGGTGGCGTCGGCGGGCGGACCCCGCGTACGGGCGTCAGCGGGCGAACCTCAGCGGGGAGGCCGCAGCCCGTCAGGCGTCAGCAGGCGCGCTCGGCCTGCGTCGTCGTGCTGGCGGGGACCCACCGGGTGCCCGACGCGAGCCCGCCGTCGACCAGGCCGAGCCGCGGGCCGAGCGGGCGCGCGGCCGCGTACTCGGGTGGGGGTCCGCCGGCGAAGCACCGGCACGCACCGTCCGTGTGCACGAGCGACGCGTACGGCCGGGCGGCGCACGGCACGGCGGCCGGGCTGCCCACGCGCGTCGTCGTCATCGTCATGCCCCCTCTATCGGAACCGCTTCGACACCCTTGAGGAGCGGCGCGGGTGGAGTCCGATACCGGACCTTCGGGCACACTTGGGCACGTCAGGGCGATGCGGCGTAGGTTCGTGCCTGGCGTGACCGTCGACGAAAGAGGCCGACCCATGAGCGAGAGCAGTGCGCTGACGGCAGACCCGTCACCCGGTCCGTCCGCCGTCCAGGCAGTGGTCCGGGCGGACGGGACCGCGGAGGTCGTCGTCGACGGCTCCGTGCGCCGGGTGGCCCTCGGCAGCGTCGCCGAGGCGGGCGCCGCGGTGACCGGGCTCGTCGCCGAGATCGCCGCGGGGCTCGGACGCCCCGTCCCCGCGACCGTCGAGGACCCGGACGGCGTCTGGTCGCTGCTGATCCACCCGGACGGCAGCGTCGAGGAGGCGCCGACCACGGTCCCCGACACCGCGTCGGGCGCGACCCCCGCCGTCCCCGCGCCCGTGGCCGAGACCCGCGCGCCCGCCGAGGAGCGCACCCGCACCCGCACCGGGGAGCACCGGACCGTCGCCGCGGCCGGGCAGGCGCCGACGCTCGACGACCTGCTCGCGACCCGCCGGCGCACCGCGCAGCAGGGCGCCGCGCACAACGGCTGGCAGGCCGGGCTCCGCCGCGTCACCGGGGGACTGGTCTCGCCGGCGCCGGGCCGCGCCGAGCGCGCGCGCCGGGCTGCGATCGACTCCGTCCAGCGCAGCCTGGACGGCCCCAAGACGATCGTCGTGATCAACCCCAAGGGCGGCGCGCACAAGACCACCGCGACGCTGCTCATGGCCGCGACGTTCGGGATCCACCGCGGCGGGTACACGCTCGCGTGGGACAACAACGAGACCCGCGGCACGCTCGGCTGGCGCTCGACGCACGCCCGGCACTCGAACACCGCGGTCAACCTGCTCCAGGACATCGGGCGGTTCACCGACCTCGCCTCGGCGCGCGTCGGCGACCTCGACAGCTACGTGCGCTCGCAGGGCCGCTCGCAGTTCGACGTCCTGGCCTCCGACGAGGACGCCGCGTCGGCCGCGTCGGTCGACGCGCAGGGGTTCACGTCGCTGCACACCGCGCTCTCGCGGTTCTACCGGGTCATGGTCATCGACACCGGCAACAACATGCGCGCCTCGAACTGGCAGGCCGCGATCGACGCCGCCGACCAGCTCGTCATCGTCTCGACGGTCCGCGAGGACACCGCGCAGTCCGCGGCGTGGGCGATCGACGCGCTCCGGGCGACCGGGCACGCCGAGATGGTGCGCCACGCGGTCACGGTGCTCTCGGCGCCCGAGCCCAAGGTCGACAAGCACCTGCGCAAGCGGCTGCACGAGCACTTCGGTGCGCTGACCCGCGCGGTGCTCGACGTCCCGCACGACAAGCGCCTGATCCCCGGCGGACCCATCGAGTACGAGTCGCTGCACCGCCGCACGCGCGACGCGTGGCTGCAGGTCACGGCGACGGTGGCCGACGGCCTCTGAGCCGCCGCGCCGCTGCGGGTCCTGCCCGGTCCTGCCGCCGGTGCAAGACGGCGGGGCGACGCGACACAGGGCGGGTACAGGCACCCGTCCGCCCGTGACGCGCCACCAGCCCCAGGAGCCCCCGTGCAGCCCCGGACCAGCCCGAGCCCGGACGTCCCCGTCGACCCCGACCGTCCTGTCGCGCCGACGCCGTCGGGCGGCCCGCGCGACGACGCCTGGTTCGAGGAGCTCTTCCGTGAGCACGCGACCGCGGTGCTGCGCTACCTGGTGCGGCGCGGGGCGCGCGGTGACGCGGAGGACCTCGCGGCGGACGTGCTCGCCGTCGCGTGGCGCCGGCGTGCCGACGTCCCGCTCGGCGCCGAGCTGCCGTGGCTGTACCGGACCGCCGGCTTCGTGCTCGCGAACCACCGGCGCAAGGGCCGGCCGGTCCCCGTGGGCGACGTGCCGGACGTCGCGGCCGGCGACGACCCCGCGGAGCTGGCGGTGACCGACGAGCGCGTGCGCGAGGTGCTCGGCGCGCTGAGCCCGCGCGACCGCCGGGTGCTGCTGCTCAACGCGTGGGAGGGGCTCACGGGGGACGCGCTCGCGGACGTGCTCGGGATCTCGCGCGGAGGCGCGGACGCGGCGCTCTCGCGGGCGCGGGCCCGCCTGCGCGAGGCGTGGGCGGGCGCCCTCGAGCCGTAGGCGCGCCCCAGTCACATATACACAAATC
>NZ_JBFTER010000148.1:0-9244 GCF_047229345.1 Cellulomonas jepli
GGCGCGGCCTGGGCTGACGAGCGCGGCACGGGCGGGCTCGCGCCGGACGGCCAGCCGGTCGGCGCCCGGCACCCACGCGGACACGCACGCGAGCTCGCGCTGGACCGCGGCGCGGTCGGCCGGGGTCGTGGCGCGGTCGAGGGCCGCGCGGTACGTCCGTGACGCGCCTCGCAGGTCGCCCTCGGCGAGCCGGAGCCGTGCGGCGGCGAGCACCGCCCACGGGTCGCTCTCGCGCAGCCCGTCCGGCAGCGCGTCGAGCCACGGACCTGGGCGGCGGGCGAGCGCCGGGCCCTCGACGGTGAGGAGGTGGTGCACCGTGGCGCGGTCGTCGGCGCGGCACGCGGCGTCGAGCGCGTCGTGCGGGTCGCCGTCGTCGGCCGCGACGCGCGCGGCGGCGGCGTGCAGGGCGCGCGTGCGCTCGGGTCCGTCGCGGTGGGCGAGAGCGTCGAGGAGGTGCGCGCGCAGCGGCGCGGTGAGCCGGAGGCGGCCGGGGTCGCCGGGCTCGGCGGTGAGGAGACCGAGCCCCTGGGCGGCGTCGAGGTGCCGGCGTGCGTCGTCCGCGTCGAGCAGGGCGGTGCAGCGGGCAGGGGTCAGGTGCGCGAGGACGCTCGTGGTGACGAGGAGCTCGCGCGTCGCGTCCGGGAGGTCACCGAGCACGTGCCGGTCCAGGTACTCGTGGGTGAGGTCGGCGCCCTCCCCCGCGACGGAGCGCCGGCGAGACGCGGGCAGGCGGCGGGTCGCGAGGTGGAACAGCTCGACGCCCGCGGGCCAGCCGCCGGTGCGGCGCACGAGGTCGTCGGTCTCCCGCGCCGCGACGGCGCTGCCGTGGAACCGGGCGAGCTCCGCGGCCTCCCACGTCCGCAGGCGCAGGTCGTCGGCGTCGAGCTGGGTCGCGGTGCCACGCAGCCGCCGGGTCAGGAGGGCGGCGGGAGTGGTCCGCGAGGCGAGCAGCACGCGCAGGCGCGCGGGCTGGTGGCGCAGGAGGAGCGTCACGGCGTCCGCGGCGGGTCCGGCGCCGAGGGCGTGCACGTCGTCGAGCACGAGCAGCCCGGGCGGGCCGGGCTCGTGCAGCGCGGCGACGGCGTGCTCCGCGGTGGTCCAGGGCTCGCGCGCGTCGGCGAGGTCGGCGCACGCGTGGCGCAGGTGCTCGAGCAGCACGGCGGGGTCGCGCAGCGCGGCGTCGAGGGTCAGCCAGCCGCGAGCGCCGGTGCTCGTCGTGGTGGCGTCGGCGAGGAGGGTGGTCTTGCCCCAGCCGGCGGGGGCGACGAGGGCGGCGAGGGGTGGGGTGCCGGGTCCGAGGAGGGCGTGGAGGAGGTGGGGGCGGTGGAGCGTGGGTGCGGGGGGTGGCCAGGTGCGGCTGCGGAGCAGGGCCGGGTGGCCTGATGTGGTCATGCGCACCTCGCTTGGGTGTCGCGTTGCGTCGTTGCAACTGCCCTCGTGCCCCTCGTGCCGCGTACGGGTGCACAGTATCGGGTGGGCGTTTCGGGGGGAATGGGCGTTCTCGGGTGGGGCTGAAAGGTTTCGCGGTCTCGAAGGCGTCGAACCGCTTCGATACGGTCGGGCGCCGCCACGGCCCGCTGTCCCGGGCTGCGGGGGCACCTCACCGTTCCCGAAGGAGTGAAGCGGATGCGTGTCCTACCAGTGATGGCGCCCCTGACGGCGATCGGCCTGGTCGCTGCGGCGGCGGTCGGTGTGAGCGCGGCGGACGTCGCCTCGGCGCCCGGGGCGGCTGCGGCCACCGGGTACGCCTGGGGCAACGTGGAGGTCGTGGGCGGGGGCTTCGTGCCCGGGATCGTCTTCAACCAGACCGAGAGGGACCTCGTGTACGCGCGCACCGACATCGGGGGCGCGTACCGGCTCGACAAGGCCACCCGGCGCTGGGTGCCGATCACGGACCACGTCGGCTGGGACGACTGGGGGCACAACGGGATCCTGAGCCTCGCGACGGACCCGGTCGAGACGAACCGCGTGTACGTGGCCGCGGGGACGTACACGAACGGCTGGGACCCGAACAACGGCGCGATCCTGCGCTCGACCGACAAGGGCGAGACGTGGAGGACGACGGTGCTGCCGTTCAAGGTCGGCGGGAACATGCCGGGCCGCGGCATGGGTGAACGGCTCAGCATCGACCCGAACAAGAGCTCGGTGCTGTACTTCGGCGCGGAGAGCGGCAACGGCCTGTGGCGGAGCACCGACCACGGGGCCACCTGGAACAGGGTGACGAGCTTCCCGAACGTCGGGAACTACGTGCAGGACGCGTCCTACGACTACACGGCCGACAACCAGGGCGTGCTGTGGACGACGTTCGACCCGACGACGGGGACGAAGGGCCAGGCCACGCGGACGCTGTACGTCGGGGTCGCCGACAAGGAGAACAGCGTCTACCGCTCCACGGACGCCGGGGCGACGTGGGAGCGGGTCCCGGGGCAGCCGACCGGGTACCTGCCGCACAAGGGTGTCTTCGACCACGTCGGCAAGCAGCTGTACGTCGCGACGTCCGACACGGGCGGCCCGTACGACGGCGGCAAGGGCGACGTGTGGCGCCTCGACACGACGACGGGCACGTGGACGCAGATCAGCCCGGTCCCGTCGTCGAGCACCGACAACACGTTCGGCTACTCGGGGCTGACGATCGACCGGCAGGACCCGGACACGATCATGGTCACGACGCAGGTGTCGTGGTGGCCGGACATCAACGTCTTCCGCAGCACCGACCGGGGTGCGACGTGGACGCGCATCTGGGACTGGGCGGGCTACCCGGCGCGGACGCTGCGGTACACGCAGGACATCAGCGGGGCGCCGTGGCTCACGTTCGGCAAGCAGTCGGCCGAGCCGGAGCTGAGCCCGAAGCTCGGGTGGATGACGGAGTCGTTCGAGATCGACCCGTTCGACTCGGACCGCGCGCTGTACGGGACGGGCGCGACGATCTACGGCACCGACAACCTGACGCGCTGGGACGCGGGCGGGAAGATCGACATCACGGTCCGCGCGCAGGGCCTCGAGGAGACCGCGGTGCTCGACCTCGCGGCCCCGCCCGGGGCGGTGGAGCTCGTCTCGGGGCTCGGCGACATCGGCGGGTTCGTGCACACCGATGTCACGAAGGTGCCGTCGACCATGTACACGCAGCCGTACCACGGCTCGGTGACCGGGGTGGACTTCGCGGCGCTCAAGCCGGCCACGATGGTGCGCGTCGGGCAGGCGGTCGACGGCGCGGTCGAGTCCCACATCGGTGTCTCGACGAGCTCGGGCAGCAGCTGGTGGGCTGGGCAGGAGCCCGCCGGGGTGACCGGGTCCGGCACCGTCGCGATGAGTGCGGACGGCGGGGCGATCGTGTGGAGCCCCGAGGGCACCGGCGTGCACGTCTCGACGACGTTCGGGTCGTCGTGGACCGCCTCGACCGGGGTGCCGGCCGGCGCGCGCGTCGAGTCGGACCGCGTGAACCCCAAGACGTTTTACGCCTACGCCGCGGGGAAGCTGTACGTCTCCACGGACGGCGGCGTGAGCTTCACGGCGTCCGCCGCGGCGGGCCTGCCGACCGAGGGCAACGTGCGCCTCGCGGCCGTGCCGGGCGTCGAGGGCGACGTGTGGCTCGCGGGCGGTGCGGCGACCTCGGCGTACGGGATCTGGCGCTCGACGGACTCCGGGAAGACGTTCACGCGCTTGGCGGACGTCGACCAGGGCGACGTCGTGGGCTTCGGCAAGGCAGCCCCCGGGAGGACCTACCCGGCGGTGTACACCTCGTCGAAGATCGGCGGCGTGCGCGGGATCTTCCGGTCCGACGACGCGGGCGCGACGTGGGTCCGCATCAACGACGACCAGCACCAGTGGGCGTGGACCGGCGGGGCGATCACCGGCGACCCCGACGTGTACGGCCGCGTGTACGTCGGCACCAACGGGCGCGGCATCGTGATGGGGAACCTCGACGGGACAGTGCCGACGCCGACCGCGACGCCCACACCCACGGCGACGCGCACGCCGACGCCGACGCCGACCGTGACGTCCACCCCGACGCCCACGGTCACCCCGACGCCGACGCCGACGCCGACGGTCACGACGACCCCGACGCCCACGCCGACCGTGACCACGGCTCCCGGGGCGTGCCGGGTCACGTACACGACCAGCGACTGGGGCTCGGGCTTCACCGCGTCGGTGAAGATCACCAACACGTCCGCGAGCGCCGTGCCGTCGTGGAGGCTCGGTTTCACGTTCGCGGGGAACCAGAAGATCACGAACGGCTGGTCCGGCGAGTTCACGCAGAGCGGGACGGCGGTGACGGTGGCGAACGCGGCGTGGAACGGCTCGCTGGCGGTGGGCGCGTCGACCGAGGTCGGGTTCAACGCCTCGTACTCGGGGGCGAACGTGCGGCCGTCGGCGTTCACGCTGAACGGCGCGACGTGCACGACGGGGTGAGCGGGCGGGGCCTGCGGCGCGGCCGCGGCGCACGCTGACCGGCTCGACCCGCACGTCGGCCCGTCCCGGGACCTCCGGGGCGGGCCGGCGTGCGCCGGGTGCGGCGTGCGCCGGGTCTGGCGCGGGGCAGGTCTGCCGCGGTGCCGGAGCGCCTGAGACAGTGGGGGCGTGACGAACCTCGAGGTGCGCCCCGACGAGACCCTGTGCCACCCGGTGCTGCAGCGTGGCCCGGTGCACCGCGTGCTGGAGCCGCGTGACGTGCCGCTGGGCGGGCTGCGGGCCATGCAGGTGAGCCGCACGCTGCCGCAGCGGGACCTGCCGCTGGTGGGCGCGTGGTGCTTCCTGGACCGGTTCGGGCCCGACCGGACCGACATGCGGGTGCTCCCCCACCCGCACACCGCGCTGCAGACGGTGACGTGGCCGCTCACCGGGGAGATCCACCACCGCGACAGCCTGGGCAGCGACGTCGTGGTGCGCCCCGGGGAGCTGAACATCATGACCGCGGGCCACGGGATCGCCCACTCCGAGATGTCCCTCGGTGAGCAGCCGCTGCTCGACGGCGCCCAGCTGTGGGTCGCGCTGCCCGCGAGCGCGGCGGACGGCCCGGCGGCGTTCGCGCAGCACCGGGACCTGCCGCGGGTGACCGGGGACGGGCTGGTGGCGACGGTGCTGGTGGGTGAGCTGGGCGGGGCGGCGTCGGACGCGGTCGTGCACACGCCGCTGCTGGGCGCCGACGTCGAGGTCGCACCGGGCACGGCGGCGCAGGTGGGGCTGCGGCGGGACTTCGAGCACGCCGTCCTGGTGCTGGCCGGGGACGTGGTGGTCGACGGGGCGGTGCTGCCGGCGGGTCCTCTGCTCTATCTGGGCGCGGGCCGGGACCGGCTCGCGGTCGCGAGCGGTGCGGGCGGGCGGTTCCTGCTGCTGGGCGGGGAGCCGTTCGCGGACGAGATCGTGATGTGGTGGAACTTCGTGGGGCGCAGCCACGACGAGGTGGCCCGCGCCCGGCACGACTGGGAGCACGCGCGCGAGGAGCGCTTCGGGGTGGTCGACGGGCACGACGGGGCGCGGATCCCGGCCCCGGAGCTGCCGAACGTGCACCTGACGCCGCGGCGGCGGCGCGCGGACTGACGGCCTCCGACGGGCCCTGACGGTCGCGGTCAGCGCGGGTCGCGCGGGAGAAGCACGACCGCGCGGCCCGGCTGGTCCCCGCGCCAGATGCTCACGGGGTGACCGACGCCGGGGTGGACGGTGCGCCAGTCGTCGTTGGTCCCCGTCCACGGGCCTCCCTCCCCGTCCGACGGCTCGACCCGTAGCACCGAGTCCCACGGGAGCCCGCTTGCGGCGACGACCCACCCCTCTCGACGGGTGCCGCCCCGAGCGCCGTGCACGGCTGCCCTGTGCGTCGCGAGCCGCGCGCGGGCGGCCGCGGCACGCCACGCCTCCCCCGCGACCCCGACGAGGACGAACGCCGCGACGAGACGCTCGTCGAGCGGACCGTCCACCAGCACGGCGGTCACCATCACGACCCACGCCGCGGTCGCGAGGGCCGTCGCCGTGGTGCTCCCGCGCGGGCCACCGAGCCGGAACGCCGCCGCCACGACGGCCGCCACGAACGCCGGGCCGGCGAGCAGGCACACCACGGCGGGGCGGACCTCGGCCCACCGGACAGCCACCGCGAGGACGAGCCCGAGGGCGGCGCCGGCCGGCGCGACCCAGGCCGGTCCGGGGTGCAGCCGCTCCTCGGCGTCGTCGGGGATCGCGAAGGTGCCGGGCCAGTCGTCGACGAGGAGGACGACGGCGTCGGCGGAGGCGGGGGCCGCGGGCGGGCGAGCGGAGGGCACGCCTCATTGTCGGTTCCCGCCGGGCCCGACCTGAGCAGTCCGACGGGTCCGGGTCAGCGCAGGTGCACGCCGACCTCGGTCGCCTTGACCGACAGCCACACGGGTACCCCGGGCCGCAGGCCGAGCTCGGCGACGGACGCGGCGGTGACGTCGGCGACGACCTCGGGGCGTCCGCTCGTGCGGACCCCCACGGCCGCGCCGCGCGGCTCGAGCGCGACGACCGTCGTGGTCCACACGTTGCGGGGGCTCGCGTGCGCGGGCTGCTCGGTGTGCACGGACACGGCGGCCGGGGCGAACACGGCCGCCGCGGCGACGCCGTCGGGCACGACCACCGTGCCGCGCAGGACCCGCCCGTCCGGGGCACGGACCCCACCGGCGTCGCCCGTGCCGACGACGAGGTTGACGCCCGCGAGCGCCGCGGTGAACGGGTCGCGCGGTGCGGCGAGCACGGCGCCGGTGGGCCCGTCGTGGACGGCGCGGCCGGAGTCGAGGACGAGGACCCGGTCGGCGAGGACGACCGCGTCGAGCACGTCGTGGGTGACGAGGACGGTCGTGGTGCCGGTGCGGGCGACCTGCTCGCGCAGGAGCTGACGCACGAGCGGGGCCTGCGTCGCGTCGAGGGCGGCGACCGGCTCGTCGAGCAGCAGCGCGTGGGGACGGGCGGCGAGCGCGCGGGCGAGCGCGACGCGTTGACGCTGGCCCCCGGAGAGCTCGGCGGGGCGGCGGGAGCCGAGGCCGGTCAGACCCACGGCGTCGAGCCAGGTCGCGGCGCCGGCGCGCGCGTCGGCGGGCGGGACCCCCTGGGCGCGGGGACCGAAGGCGACGTTCTCGAGGGCGCTCAGGTGCGGGAAGAGGCGCGGGTCCTGGCCGAGGAGCCCGACGCCGCGGTGCTCGGGAGGCACGGCCGCGCGCACGCGCCCGGCGTCGTCGACGTGGGTCAGCGCCCGGCCCGCGAGGTGCACGGTGCCGGCGCTCGGTCGCAGGAGCCCGGCGAGGACGGCGAGCAGCGTGGACTTCCCGGCCCCGTTGGGCCCGACGACGGCGAGCACCTCCCCGGGTTCGACGCCCAGGCGCACGTCGAGCGTGAACGCCTCGCCGCCGGGGCGGGCGGGCCGGTGCACGCGGACGTCGGCCCGAAGAGATCCCCCGGGGTCGTCGGCGTGCCTTCCCGGCGGCACACCACGGCGCGCACCCGGGACCGCCGCGGCGCCGGTGCCTGTGCGGGTCGCGCCGTCCCCCTGGGCCCCACGGTCCCCGCTTGCGGCACCGTTCCCCACCGGCCCTCGCCGTCCGGGCCTCATCCGCGGACCCCCGGCCGCCAGGCGCGGGCGAGGACGAGGATCACGACGGCGACCGCCACGAGGAGCAGCGACAGGGCCACCGCGGTGTCCGGGGACACCCCCGCACCGTTGAAGGCGGTGTAGATCGCGAGCGGCATCGTGCGGGTCACGCCCGGCACGTTCCCCGCGAACAGGGCGGTCGCCCCGAACTCGCCGAGGGCCCGCGCGAAGCACAGCACCGTCCCGCTCGCGAGGCCCGGGCCGGCGAGCGGGAGCGTGACCCGGCGCAGGACCGTCCAGCGGCCCGCCCCGAGCGTCGCGGCGACCGTCTCGTAGCCGGTGCCGAGCGTGCGCAGCGACCCCTCGACGGCCAGCACGAGGAACGGCAGCGCGACGAACGTCTGGGCGAGCACCACCGCGGCGGTCGTGAACGGCACCCGCACCCCGAGCAGCGTGTCGAGGTGCTCCCCGACGAGCCCCTGGCGGCCGAGCAGGTACAGCAGCGCGATCCCGCCGACCGTGGGCGGCAGCACGAGCGGGAGGGTCACGAGCGCGCGCACCACGTCCGCCGTGCGCGTGCGGGAGCGCGCGAGGAGCACCGCGAGCGGGAGCCCGAGGACGACGCACAGGGCGGTCGCGGTCGCCCCGGTGCGCAGGGAGAGGCCGAGCGCGGCGACGGCCTCCGGGGACGTGACCGCCGCGGGCACGCCGGCCCAGTCGGCGCGCACGAGCAGCGCGAGCACGGGCAGCACCAGCAGCGCGAGCCCCGTGACCGCGGCGACGGCGACGGTGCGCGGGACCCGCGGCCCGAGCTCCCGCGGCGGGGCGCCCGGGCCCGGACGCGCACCGGCCTGCTCCGTCACGGCGCCTCGCACCGGGCCGGACCCCTGCGTCACGGTGCCTCGAAGCCGTGGCGGGCGAACACGTCGCGCGCGGCCGCCGATCCCAGCAGCGCGACGAGGTCGCCCGCCTCGTCCGGGTGCGGGGCGCCCGCGACGACCGCCGCGCCGGCCATGGTGCGTGCGCGCGCCGCCCCGGGGATCTCGACCCCGTCGACAGCACCGGCCGCGCCGAGCACGTCCGTGACGTACACGACCCCGGCGTCCGCCTCGCCCGAGGCGACCTTCGCCAGGACCGCCGTCACGGCCTGCTCCTCGCTCGCGCGCGGGACGGCGACGCCGGCGTCGGCCAGGAGCGTGCGGGTGGCCGCCCCGCACGGGACGGGCGCCGCGCACAGCACGACCGCGACGTCCGGGCGGGCGAGGTCGGCGAGCCCCGTCACGCCGAGCGGGTTCCCCGCGGCGACCGCGATCCGCAGCGTGTTGGCGGCGACCTCGACCCCCGGGCCCGCGAGCAGGCCGTCGTCGGCGGCCCTGGCGGTCGACGCCGCATCGGCGAGGACGACGACGTCGGCGACGGCGCCCTCGCGCAGCTGCGTCAGCAGCGCCGCCGACCCGTCGTAGGTGACCTGCGGCACGGGCCCCCCGGTGCGTCCGGCGTGCAGCGCGAGGAGCTCGTCGAGCGGACCGTGCAGCGACGCCGCCGCGAGCACCCGCACCGGGTCGTCGGCGCCCGCCGGGCCGGCGCGCGCCGCCCCCCGAGGTGGTCACCGGGGCTCTGCGCGCGTTCCCCGCGCGCTGCCGCCCCGGGGGGGCGGCCCGGGTTCCCGGGCCCGCCACCGCGTCGGCCACCTACGATGGAGCTGCCATGACC
>NZ_JBFTER010000149.1:0-9222 GCF_047229345.1 Cellulomonas jepli
CGGCAGCGTCAGTTGTGTAGACGAGACAGGCCCTCGGCGCCCTGCCCGGCGGCACCCGGCCCGGCGGCGACGGACCCGCCCGGCGCCGCGCGCCCCGGCGGGTCGAGCGACGGGCTCGACGGCGTCCCCATGACCCTCCTCGGCCTGGTGCGGGCGGTGCGCGCCCACCCTACTGACGCGTCTCCGGGAGCGGGTGCGGCGGTCCGGCACCGCGCGTCTCTGGGAGCGGATGCGGCGGTCCGGCACCGCGCTGCTCTGGGATGATGGGTGCCATGCCCGCTGACGCCTCGACGCCTCACGCCCGGACCTCGCTCGCCGAGGTGCAGCCGCCGATCGCGCTCGGCCCGCTCGACGGCCGGTACCGCGCGGCGGTCGCGCCGCTCGTCGACCACCTGTCCGAGGCCGCGCTCAACCGCGAGCGGGTGCACGTCGAGGTCGAGTGGCTCGTGCACCTCGCGACGCAGCGGGTCCTGCCGGGCGCGCCGGTGCCGTCCGACGCCGACGTCGCGTACCTCCGCTCGGTCGTCACGGGCTTCGGCGCCGCGGACGTCAAGGAGCTCGCCGCGATCGAGCGCGTGACCGTCCACGACGTCAAGGCCGTCGAGTACTTCCTCAAGGAGCGCATCGCCGCGGCGCCGTCGGTGCTCGGCGAGGGCACGGCCCTGCCGGCCCTGAGCGAGCTCGTGCACTTCGGCTGCACGAGCGAGGACGTCAACAACCTCAGCTACGCCCTCATGGTCCGCGGCGCGGTCCAGCACGTGTGGCTGCCGGCCGCCCGCGCGCTCGTCGACCAGCTCGCCGCCCTCGCGCGCGAGCACGCCGAGGTCCCGCTCCTCGCGCTGACGCACGGCCAGCCCGCGACGCCGACGACGCTCGGCAAGGAGCTCGCCGTCCTCGCGCACCGCCTGCGCCGCCAGCTCCGCCGCATCGAGTCCGCCGAGTTCCTGGGCAAGCTCAACGGCGCGACGGGCACGTTCGGCGCGCACGTCGTCGCCGTCCCCGGCGCGGACTGGCCCGAGGTCAGCCGCACGTTCGTCGAGCACCTGGGCCTGACCTGGAACCCGCTGACGACGCAGATCGAGTCGCACGACTGGCAGGCCGAGCTGTACAGCGACCTCGCGCGGTTCAACCGCGTGCTGCACAACCTCGCGACCGACGTGTGGACGTACATCTCGAACGGCGTCTTCGTCCAGATCCCCGTCGCGGGGGCCACGGGGTCGTCGACCATGCCGCACAAGGTCAACCCGATCCGCTTCGAGAACGCCGAGGCCAACCTCGAGCTGTCGAGCGCGCTGCTCGACACCCTCGCCTCGACGCTCGTGACGTCGCGGCTGCAGCGCGACCTCACCGACTCCACGACGCAGCGCAACATCGGCCCCGCGTTCGGGCACTCGCTGCTCGCGATCGACAACGTGCGCCGCGGGCTCGGCGGGCTCGCGGTGGACCGGGAGAGCCTCGAGCGCCAGCTCGACGCCAACTGGGAGGTGTTGGGCGAGCCGGTGCAGTCCGCGATGCGTGCCGCCGCGGTCGCCGGCGTCGCCGGGATGGAGAACCCGTACGAGCGCCTCAAGGACCTCACGCGGGGCCGCCGGCTCACCGCGGAGGACATGCGGACCTTCGTCGCGGGCCTCGGACTGCCCGACGACGTCGCCGCGCGCCTCTCCGCCCTCACCCCTGCGACGTACACCGGGCTCGCCGCCCGGCTCGTCGACTACCTCGACGACTGACCGAACGGTCGACATCACTGCAGGTCAGCGCATGTGAGAGCCCTCTCACCTGGTGTTCGACCCGTTCCGCGGGGACACAGGCCCCCGGTAAGCGCCACCCGACGGGCTAGAGCGAATGGGTGAAACCTGGACAACCGACCGGTTCGCCTGCACAATCGTGACTCGATCCGGTTCGTCCGGTTACATCCGATTCTCGGCGAGGTTGCCCACGTGACGCTCATGCAGAAGGCGATCACCCCCGCACTGACCCGCGCTCACCTGAGCGTCGGTCACGACCGGGTGGCTGGCTACGTGGTCCGCGCCGACGACGTGGCCTTCGCCACGACCCCCGCGCAGCTGTTCGAGGTCCACGGCCTCGGGTACCCGGGGACGCCGTTCAGCCCGTACGCACCGTCGATCGACGTCCTGCGGTTCGAGTCCTCGCCGCAGCTCCAGTACCGCGACGTGCCGGGCTACATCGTCCCGCTGTGGTGGCTCCGCCACTCCCGCATCCCCCCGGGCGCCGAGCTCGTCCGCGTCTTCGCGGACGGCACGTCGATCCTCCTCGGCCGCTACGGCGACGTCGGCACCGGCTGGAGCGTCACGCAGATCGGCGCCCACCGCCCCGCGCTCGCCTCGCTGTCGCGCTGCGTCGGGCCCGTCGCCAAGTGGCACGGCGCCTACCTCGAGGCCGACGTCATCGACGAGGGCCGCACGGTGACCCTGGCGCTCGCGAACCCGCCGCTCTCCGAGACCGGTTTCCAGCAGGCGCCCTCGGGCCGCTGGTTCCGCCGGGTCCCGCGCGAGGACGTCAGCGAGCTGTTCGAGCTCGACCTGACGGCGCGCTGGAACGGGCTCGAGGTCCGCGTCGTCGACCAGTGGCAGGACGCCCAGCGCTACGTCGTCGCCCGCATCTCGCACCTCGGCGACGACATCGAGCGCGCCGAGCGTCTGCGGCTCGACCGCATCGAGGCTGGCGTCTACGAGGCGATCGTCTATGCTGCTGAACTGACAGATATCCAGACAAACCAGGTCGTCCCCGCGACCTGGGCGCCCGGCCCCGCACAGCGCGCGTGGGCATGAGAGCGTTCGTCTAGCGGCTCACGCCGCACCCCCCGAACCGCGCGCCGGGCCTGACTCCCCCCCGTTCAGGCCCGGCGCGCACCTCGTTGTCCGGGACCCCGCGACTCACGTACCCGCACGTGGACGTCGCCAGGAGGACCCGGGCACAGCCGGACGCCGGCACCCAGCGCGTGCAGCGGCGGCGGCCGGACTGAACGGCTCAGCCCGCGCCCTCCGAGCCAGGGCGGCTCACCGGCACGGACCGGGCCGCCGCGAGCGCTGACCGGCCCACCGGCTCGGGCCGCGAACCCTGACCGGCCCACCGGCTCAGGCCGACGCCACCTGCGGGCGGAAGACCCCAGCCACGTCCGGCACGGGGATCGCCGCCAGCTCGGCGAGCGCCGCCCGGTACGCCACCTCGTCCCCCGCACGCGCAGCCTCACGCGCGCGGACGGTCGGCCCGTGCAGCGCGGCGCGCGTCCGCCGGCGCAGCGAGCGTGCAGCCCGCTCGTCGAGCGCGACGGCCACGTACGGCGCGAGGTCGGGCTCACCGTCGTCCGTCACCGTCCCGGCCGCGGCAGACGCCGGGCCCGAGGCGCTCGCCGGATCCGAGGCGCTCGCCGGATCCGAGGCGCTCGCCGGGTCCGACGCGTCCGCCAGCTCCACCGTGCCGACCGACTGCGACCGCCGGTCCAGCCGGACCGCCGCCCGGGCCAGGGCCCACGCCGCGGCCATCGCCTCGGCCTGCTCGGCACCGTCCACGAGCGCCTGGTCGAGCCCGCCGAGCACGCGCCGGCGCTCCGCGACGACCGCGGGGTTCCACTCGCGCACGCGCCGCTCCGCGTCGAACTCCGCGGCGGTCCGCTCGACGATCGCGCGCGCGGCCTCGACCGGGGCGGAGTGCTCGTCGGGCGCGTACTCGGCGACGGTCGTCAGGCTCACGAGCCGGACGCCCGGCAGGTCGCCGACGCCGGGG
Source organism: Cellulomonas jepli (assembly GCF_047229345.1). Classification (NCBI taxonomy): domain Bacteria; kingdom Bacillati; phylum Actinomycetota; class Actinomycetes; order Micrococcales; family Cellulomonadaceae; genus Cellulomonas; species Cellulomonas jepli. Next base: position 3,745 of record NZ_JBFTER010000149.1, read on the forward strand.
TCGACGTCGTGCCGCAGGGCGAGGTCGACGACCGCGAGCGGACGGTCGACGCCCGCGCGCGCCGCGGCGAGCGCCTCGACCTCGAGGACCGCCCCGGCCGCGCCGCTGCACGCGACGACGAGGTCGACGTCCGCGAGCTCGTCGTGCAGGTCCTGGCTCGTCACCGCGCGCACCCCGCGGGCGGTCGCGAACGCGCGGGCCCGGCCGCTCGCCGAGTACACGCGGACCTCGCCGCACCCGCGCGCCTTGAGGGCCGCGAGGCTCGCGCCCGCGTAGGAGCCGGTGCCGATGAGCACGCAGCGCACGTCGGGCCAGGCCGGGAGGCCGTCCTCGACGAGGTCGAGCGCGACCGAGACCACCGACCGGCCCGCGGCGCCCAGACCCGTCGTCGCACCGACCGCCCGGGAGGCGCGCGAGGCCGCCTGGAAGAGGGCCTCGAGCGCCGACGTCGTGGTGCCGTCGCGCCGGGCCGCCGTGAGCGCGCGGCGGACCTGCCCGGCGATCTCGCGCTCGCCGACGACCATCGACTCCAGGCCGGACGCGACGGAGAACAGGTGCTCGGCGACCTCGGCGCCCGTGGCGGCGTGGACCTGGCCCGCGACGCGGTCGGGCGCGTACCCGGAGCGGGCCGCGACGACCTGGGCGGCGCCCGAGCGGGCGTGGTCGAGCGCCTCGGCGTCGTCGACGTCGAGGTACAGCTCGAACCGGTTGCACGTCGCGAGCACGACGGCACCGGACACGGCGGGGCAGCCGGCCACGATCTCGCGTCCGACCGCATGCGTGTCGGCTGAGAGCCGTTCCAGCACCGAGAGGTCGAGGTCGTGGTGGCTGGCGATCAATGACAGCAGCACCACGAGTCACGATTGAATCACCCTCGGGAATGTCCGGCACAATCGAGGGGTGACTCTCCCCTCGACACACCCGCTCGTGGACGGCCGCACCACGAATTCCGCGCTCGTCAGCGCATTCTCCGGGCGCCGTCCCGAGCGGCTGCCCGTGTGGTTCATGCGGCAGGCCGGCCGGTCCCTGCCCGAGTACCTGCGGGTCCGCGAGGGCGTCGCGATGCTCGACGCGTGCCTGCGCCCCGAGCTGGCCTCGGAGATCACGCTGCAGCCGGTCCGGCGGCACGGGGTCGACGCGGGGATCTTCTTCTCGGACATCGTGGTGCCGCTGCGCCTGGCCGGGGTCGACGTCGACATCGAGCCCGGCGTCGGGCCCGTGCTCGGCTCGCCGGTGCGCACGGCCAACGACGTCGCCCGCCTGCGGGACGCCGGCCCCCTGACCGCCGAGGCGCTGGCACCCGTGAGCGAGGGGGTGGCGCTGACGGTCGCGGAGCTCGGCTCGACGCCGCTCATCGGCTTCGCGGGCGCGCCGTTCACGCTCGCCGCCTACCTCGTCGAGGGCCGCCCGTCGCGCGACCACCTCGGTGCGCGCACGCTCATGCACGCGGACCCCGACACGTGGCGCGAGCTCACCGAGTGGGCCGCGGACGTCACGGGAGCGTTCCTGCGCGCCCAGGTGCTCGCGGGGGCCAGCGCCGCCCAGCTCTTCGACTCGTGGGCCGGGTCGCTCTCGCTCGCCGACTACACCCGGCACGCCGCGCCGTCGTCGGGCCGCGCGCTCGCGTACGTCGGCGGGCTCGGGGTCCGGACGGTGCACTTCGGGACGGGGACCGGCGAGCTGCTCGCGGCGATGCGCGACGTCGGCGCGGACGTCGTGGGCGTCGACTACCGGGTCCCGCTCGACGAGGCGAACCGTCGCCTCGGGGGGCGGACGCCGCTGCAGGGCAACATCGACCCGGCGCTGCTCGGGGCGCCGTGGCCGGTGCTGGAGTCGCACGTGCGCGACGTGGTCGCCCGCGGGTCCGTCGCGCCCGCGCACGTCGTCAACCTCGGTCACGGCGTGCCGCCGGAGACCGACCCGGACGTGCTGACCCGCGTCGTCGAGCTCGTGCACTCCCTCTGACGGGCGGCGTCGTGCAGCGCGGTGGTGCGTCGGACGACCGGGCCGGGGACACCGCCGTCGCGCACGGGGACCGCGGCGGCCACCCTGAGGTCGCCGACCCGAGTCCCACCGCGGCGCACGACAGCGAGGCCGGGGCGGCGCACGCGGCCGACGCCGGCACCAGGGCGACCCCTCCGACGTGGGGCGCCGTCGTGGTCGGCGGGGGCGTCGCGGGGCTGGTCGCCGCGCGGGAGCTCGCGCGCGGCGGCGTCGCGGTGCTCGTGCTCGAGCGCGGGCCGGCGCCGGGCGGTGCGGTCGGTGCGCACGAGGTCGCGGGGCTCGTGCTCGACACCGGGGCCGAGTCGTTCGCGACGCGCGGCGGATCGGTCGCCGAGCTCGCCGGCGAGCTGGGGCTGACCCGCCGCGTCGTGCTCCCGGAGCCGCTCGGCGCGTGGGTGCAGCTCCCGCGGCTCGCCGGCCCGCTGCCGCGTGCGGGGCACCTCGGCATCCCGGCCGACCCGTGGGCCGAGGACGTGCGGCGCACGATCGGCCGGGCGGGCGCGCTGCGGGCGAGCCTCGACCGGGTGCTGCCGGCCTGGTGGGCGCCCCGGGGCCGCTCCGCGACGCTCGGGTCGCTCGTGCGCGTCCGGTTCGGTCGCCGGGTCCTGGACCGCCTCGTCCGTCCCGTCGTCGCCGGCGTGATGGCGGCCGACCCCGACGACCTCGCGGCCGACTCCGCGTCGCCCGGGCTGCGCGCGGCGCTCGCCCGCGAGGGGTCGCTCGGCGGCGCGGTGCGCTCGCTGCGGGCGCTGGCACCGGCCGGGTCGGCGGTCGCCTCCTTCGACGGCGGCATGCACGTGCTGGTCGACGCGCTCGTGGCGGACGTCGTCGCGCACGGCGGGGTCGTGCGGACGGGGGCGGACGTGACGGCGGTGCGGCGCGCCGGCGCGGTGGGCGACGGGGTCGCCGGGACGGGCGCCGAGCAGCGGGACACGTCGGTGGCGCACGGGGGCGCGGTCCCTTCCGCAGCCGTCGTGGACGACGCGGCCGAGGCGGCCGACCGTGCGGACGCCGGCGCCCGGGGAACGGAGCCCGGCGCTGTCGGAGGCGCGGACCTCGCACCCCAGGGCACCTCGTTCGAGGTCGTGCTGCGCGGAGAGCCGCCGGTGAGCACCGAGCGGCTCGTGCTCGCCACGCCCGCCGCGCCCGGGCTGCTCGCGGCCGGCCTCGCCCCCGAGCTCGCGGGTCACCGGCCGGACGCGGGCGCCGACGTCGTGCTCGCGACGCTCGTGCTCGACGCGCCGGAGCTCGACGCCGCGCCGCGCGGCACGGGCGTCCTGGTGACGCCGGACGTCCCGGGGGTGCGGGCGAAGGCGCTCACGCACGCGTCCGCGAAGTGGGGCTGGGTCGCGCGCGCGGCCGGGCCCGGGTGCCACGTCGTGCGCCTGTCCTACGGGGTCGCCGACCGCGCGCCCGGGTCCGTGGCCGACGACCCGCGCGACCTGGACCCCGCCGCGCTCACCTCCCTCGCGCTGCGCGACGCCTCGACGCTGCTGGGGGTGGCGTTGCGCCCCGAGCAGGTGCTCGGCTCGGCCCGGGTCGCGTGGTCGCAGTCGTTGCCGCGGCCGAGCGCGGCGCACCGGGACGTCGTGGCGCGCGTGCGGGCCGCCGTCGAGCGGCTGCCCGGGGTCGCGGTGTGCGGGGCATGGGTCGCCGGGAACGGTCTCGCGTCCGTCGTGCCCGACGCCCGGCAGGCGGCACGGTCGCTGCTCGGGAATGGGACCACCGAAAAGCCGTGACGCGTGCCACACTGGCGTCGACGGGAATTGTTCTGACAGTCGGTCAGGAACGGGTCACATTTCTCGAGGAAATGCCGCGGCGCCAGCGCAGGATTTCGCCGGCAGCGCACGGTCGCCCTCACTTTTCGACAACCCTCGCCGGGTGGACGACACTGGAGCCATGCCCTCGACCGTTCGTATCGGCACGCGCGCGAGCACCCTGGCGCTGACCCAGACCGGGCACGTCGCCGACGCGCTGGCCCGGCTCGGCGGCTTCGACGTCGAGATCGTGCACGTCCGCACGGAGGGCGACCGGCTCACCGGCTCGCTCGCGACGCTCGGCGGGACGGGCGTCTTCGTCACCGCGCTGCGCGACGCCCTGCTCGACGAGCGGTGCGACGTCGCCGTCCACTCGCTCAAGGACCTCCCGACCGGCCCGGCCGACGGGCTCGTCCTCGGTGCGGTCCCGCCCCGCGAGGACCCCCGCGACGTGCTGTGCGCGCGCGAGGGCTGGACGCTCGCGACCCTGCCGCCCGGCGCTCGCGTCGGCACCGGGTCCCCGCGCCGCGCCGCGCAGCTCCGGGCCGCCCGGCCCGACCTCGACGTCGTCGACATCCGCGGCAACGTCGACACGCGCATGCGCCGCGTCGCCCCCGGCGACCTCGACGCGGTCGTGCTCGCGCGCGCCGGGCTCGCGCGCCTCGGCCGGCTCGACGCGGTCACGCAGGAGCTCGACCCCGCGGTCATGACCTCCGCCGCCGGCCAGGGGGCGCTCGCCGTCGAGGTCCGCGCGGGCGTCACCGACCCGCAGCTCGCCGCCGCGCTCGCCGCGCTCGACGACCCGGCCTCGCGCCTCGCCGTCGCCGCCGAGCGCGCGCTGCTCGGGCACCTCGAGGCCGGCTGCGCGGCCCCCGTCGGCGCCCTCGCGCGCCTCGACGCCGCCCCGACGGACGACCCGGCCGCGGCCGACGCGCGGCTCGACGGCGCGCCCGGTCACGTGCTCACGCTCGACGCCGTCGTGGTCCGCACCGACGGCTCGCAGCAGCTGCGCCGCTCGGCCCGCGCCGCGCTCGCGCCCGAGGCCCCGACCGTCGACTCGGTCACCGACGTCCCGGCGGACCCGCGCGGCACCGGGCGGCTCGTCGGGCACGTCGACCCCGAGCGCCACGCTGCGGCGGAGACGCTGGGCCGCACGCTCGCCGAGGAGCTCCTGGACGCCGGCGCGGCCCGCCTCGCCGAGCTCGGTCCCCGCTGATGCCGGGCCGCATCCCGGACGGGGTCCTGCGCACCGACGTCGACCCGGCGCGCCTCGCCGGACCGCTCTCGGGCACCCGGGTGCTCGTGCCGCGCGCCGACGACGGGTCCGACCCGCTCGTCATCGCGCTGCGGGCCGCGGGCGCCGAGCCGGTGCCGGTCGCGCTGATCCAGACCGTCCCACCCGAGGACCCGACCGAGCTCGACGACCTGCTGCTCGCGCTCGGCTCCGGCTGGTACACGTGGCTCGCGATCACGAGCGCCGCGGCCGTCCCCGTGCTCGTGGACCGCGCCGAGGAGGTCGGGACGCCCCTCGCCGAGCTCGTCCAGGGCACGCGCGTCGCCGCGGTCGGGCCCGCCACCGCGCGGGCGCTGCGCGCGGAGGGCGTCGAGGTGGACCTCGTGCCGTCGGGCGTCTCGTCGGCCGCGACGCTGCTCGCCGTCTGGCCGGCCCGGCCCCCGGCCCCCGCCGGCACGCCCGGCACGCCCGGCACGCCGACGG
>NZ_JBFTER010000150.1:0-9099 GCF_047229345.1 Cellulomonas jepli
CGCCGCGCGCCGGGCTGGCGGCGTGGCGGTCGTCGCGGCGCGAGCGCGTGCTCGTCGACGTCGGGGCGACCGTGCCCGGAGGGGTGCTGCGCGGCGCGCTCGGGGTGCTCGGGGTGCTGGTCGTGGCGCTGTCCGGGCTCGCGGACGTCGGGGCGGGCGGGCTGCGGCCGCTCCTGCTCGTCGGTGCGGTCGGGTGCGTCGTGGTCGCGGTGCTGCAGCCCGGCGGGATCGCGCCGGGCCTGCTCGTCGTGGTCGTCGGCGTGCGGCTGCTGCAGGACCCGGTCGCGCTCGACCTGCGCACGTGCGGACTCGTGCTCGCGGTGCACCTGCTGCTCCGGACCGCCGCGCTCGCGGCCCAGGCGCGGTGGGGGACGCGCGTCGAGGTGGCGCTCGTCGGCGCGGAGCTGCGCGGGCTCGCGGTGCTCCAGCTCGGGGCGCAGGCGCTCACGCTGACCGCGGCCGCGGTGCTGGCGTCGGGGGAGCCGGGGAGCGGGGCGCCGTGGTTCCGGCTCGCGGCGGTCGGGGCGGCGCTCGCGGCTGTCGCGGTGCTCGGGCTGGGGCGGTGGCGGGCGTCGGGGGCGGGCTCGACCTGAGTCGGCGACCCGGACCAGTCGTCGATCGACTCCGGTGCGGAGCCGCACCGCGAGGGGTGGCCGGACGACGCCGAGAGCATCCGGGACCGCCTGTCCGGTCTCACCGAGACCTGGTGAGCACCGGCAGTCCCGCCCGCCGGGCCGGGCGGCGAGAACACTCTCATCCGGATCCGCCCCCGACCGTCCGCGGGGTCGCCTAGCGTCGCGGTGCACCGTCCTTCTGCATCGTCGTACACCGGCGTACCCGCTCCCGCGGGCTCGTCGCGGCGCGCGGAGGTGACCTGTCCCCGGTGCATGCCGAGACCGGCACCCGCACGGCCGTGCCCCCGCGCGGCCGACGGCCTGGAGGAGATCCGATGCCCCTGCCTCACCTGGCACCCGTGCCACACCCGGCACCGCGACGGCGCCGTCCCCTGGCGAGGGCCCTGCCCGTCGCCCTCGCCGCCGCGCTCGTCGCGGGCGCGCTCGCCCCGCTCGCCGCCGCCCCCGCGGCCGCCGCCGGGAGCCCCAAGCAGCTCGAGAACCTCGGCCGCGGGGCCGTGAGCGTCCGCTCCGGCAGCGGGACGCTGGTCACGTGGCGCCTGCTCGGCACGGACCCGAAGGACGTCGCGTTCCACGTCTACCGCGACGGCACGCGCGTCACGTCGTCCCCGGTCACCGGCGCGACGAACTACCTGCACGCCGGCTCGACGAGCGGCACCTACACCGTCCGCGCGGTCGTGGACGGCGCCGAGCAGGCAGCCTCGACGGCGCTCGACTTCGGCCCCGGCTACCGCGACGTGAGGATCAGCCCGCCGGGCTCGCAGTACGCCGCGAACGACGCGTCGGTCGGCGACCTCGACGGCGACGGCGACCTGGACATCGTCCTGAAGTGGGACCCGGCGAACGCCAAGGACAACTCGCAGTCCGGCGTCACCGACCCGGTCTACGTCGACGGGTACACGCTCGAGGGCACGCGGCTGTGGCGCATCAACCTCGGGAAGAACATCCGGGCCGGAGCGCACTACACGCAGTTCCAGGTGTGGGACTACGACGGCGACGGCCGCGCCGAGGTCGTCATGAAGACGGCCGACGGGACGGTGGACGGCAAGGGCACGACGATCGGCAGCGCCTCGGCCGACCACCGGAACTCCGGCGGCTACGTCCTCGCCGGGCCCGAGCTCCTCACGGTGTTCGACGGTCGCACCGGCGCCGCCCGCGCGACCGCGAGCTACGAGCCGCCGCGCGGCACCGTCTCGTCGTGGGGCGACTCGTACGGCAACCGCGTCGACCGCTTCCTCGCCGCGACGGCGTACCTCGACGGCACCCGCCCGTCGATCGTCATGGCCCGCGGGTACTACACGCGCTCGGTCGTCGTGGCGTGGGACTTCCGCGACGGCAAGCTCACGAAGCGGTGGACGTTCGACTCGAACAGCAACAGCGGGTACGCCGGCCAGGGCAACCACAACCTCTCGGTCGCCGACGTCGACGCCGACGGCCGTGACGAGATCGTCTACGGCGCGATGGCGCTCGACGACACCGGCAAGGCCCTGTGGAACACGCGGATGGGCCACGGCGACGCGATGCACGTCGGGGACCTCGACCCGTCGCGCGCGGGCCTCGAGCTCTTCAAGGTCGACGAGGACAAGGCCAAGCCGGGCTCCTTCATGGCCGACGCGCGCACCGGGCAGGTCCTGTGGCAGACGCCGAGCGGCAGCGACAACGGCCGCGGCGTCTCCGCGGACGTCTGGGCGGGCAGCCCGGGCGCCGAGTCGTGGTCGTCGGCCGTGAGCCAGCTCAAGAACACGAAGGGCGTCGACGTCGGCCGCAAGCCGTCGGCGCACAACTTCCTCGCGTGGTGGGACGGCGACGCGGTCCGGGAGCTCGTCGACGGCACGCGTGTCGACAAGTACACGCCGACCGGCGACACCCGGCTGCTCACCGCGGCGGGCGTGCACTCGAACAACTCCACGAAGCAGACGCCGTCGCTCTCGGGCGACATCCTGGGCGACTGGCGCGAGGAGATCATCTGGCCGACGACCGACAACACGGCGCTGCGGATCTACACGACCTCGGTCCCGACGGACCTGCGCATCCCGACGCTGCTGCACGACCTGCAGTACCGCGAGGCGCTGGCCTGGCAGAACACGGCCTACAACCAGCCGCCGCACCCGTCGTTCTTCCTCGGGGACAGGATGCCCGCCGCGCCGTGGCCGAACATCACGGTCCCGGGCGGGACGACGACTCCGACGACGCCCCCGACGACGCCCAGCCCGACGACGGCCCCGACCGCCGCCCCGAGCCCCGCGCCCACGGGCACGGTCCAGCTCGTCGGCGCGCAGTCGGGCCGCTGCCTCGACGTCGCGGGGAGCTCGGCGGCGCACGGCACGGGGGTGCAGGTCTGGGACTGCAGCGGCGCCGCGAACCAGGCGTGGACCTTCACCGCCGCGGGCGAGCTCCGCACCTTCGGCGGGACGATGTGCCTGGACGCGAAGGACGGCGGCACGACGGCCGGCACCGCGCTCGTGATCTGGGGCTGCAGCGGCGCGGCCAACCAGAGGTTCGCCCCGGGGCCGAACGGGTCGGTCGTGGCGACGCAGTCGGGCCTGTGCCTCGACGTGAACGCGAAGGGCACCGCGAACGGCACGCGCGTCGTGCTGTGGACGTGCAACGCGGGCGCCAACCAGCGGTGGACGACGCGCTGACACGCACGGTCGACCCGCGAGGGCGCGTGGCTGCGGCTGCGTGCCCTCGCGGCGTCCCCGGCGCCTACCGCGAGCGTCCCGCTGTGCCTGTGCCTGTGCCCGTCCCCGTGTCCTCGCCCGAGCCCGCGGGCGCGCCGTCCTCCCCGTCGCGGAGCCCCGGCAGGAACTGCTCCGGCAGGTCCTCGACGGGCACGACCACCATGTCCTGCACCTTCCAGTCGAGCCGGATCGCCCGCTCCCGGGCCTCCCGCAGCTCGGCGAGCGAGACCTGGTGGCCCTCCACCGGCACGACGAACGACTCGACGTGGAACACGTGGCCCTCGTCGCGCACGCGCGAGCCGACCTCGGCGACCCACGGCAGCGAGCCGAGCGCCGCGTCGACCTCGCGCAGCAGCGGGTGCTCGTCCTCGCCGTCGACGGTCATCGCGCGCGCGTCCATGAGCGCCGCGACGGCGACCCGCATGTTGCGCACCCCGTCGTGCAGGATGCTGCCCGAGATGAACAGCGCGGCGACCGCGTCGGCCCACCACAGCCCGACCCCGATGCCGAGGATGCCGACGATCCCGCCCGCGGCGGTCATCCAGTCGGCCTTGTTCATGTCCGCGTCGGCGAACAGGACACGGTCGTGGAGCTTCGCCGCGAGCGGCAGCTTGGCCCGGCCCAGCAGCACCGGCGGGATGCCCGTGTAGACCATCGCCGCGATCATGAGCCAGCCCGACCACACCGGGTGACCGAGCACGACCATCGTCCCCACGGGCGGGTGCTCGCCCTTGAGCAGGCCCGAGCCGGAGTCCCAGACGAGGAACGCGCCCATCGTGACGAGCGCGGTCGACGCGACGACGTGCCCGACGCCGACCGACCGGTGGAAGCCGTACGGGTGCCGGTGGCTCGGCGGCCTGCTCGCGAGGTGCGTCGCGACGAGGAACGAGATCGGCGGGATGAACGAGAGGAGGTCCTCCGCCCAGGCGGCCTTCATCGCCTGCGAGCTGCCCATCGTGACGTACACGACCGTCACGGCCGTCACGAGGAAGCCGATCGTCAGCCACGCGAGCCGCACGGCACGGCGGAGCGCGCGCTCCTGCTCGTCGGGGAGCTCGGTGTGCCCGAAGCGCGTCACGGCTGCTGCACCTCCTGGTCGAGCAGGAACCGCTCGAGCTCGGTCATGAGCGCGTTCTCCCCGGACGGCACGGCCATCACGTGCAGCTCCTTCTCGCCCTCCGGCCCGGTCGTCGTCAGGTAGGGGTAGGTCAGTGCCACCTTGTCGGCCCACGGCGAGCTCGCGGTCAGGCCGCCGACGAGGACGTCGAGCTCACCGCGCTCCATCTCGGCGACGAGCTCCTCCTCGCCCGCGACGGTCCACTCGACCTGCGCGTCGAGCGTCTCCGCGAAGTCCTCGACGAGGTCGACCTCGAGCCCGCTCGGCGCGCCGGCCTCGGCGTCCGTCCACGGGGGGCTGACCGACGCCCCGGCGCGCACGACCCCGCCGCGCACCGACTCGAGCGTCCCGTCGGGGTCGCTGGGGATCGTCGCGGAGCAGCCGCCGAGCGCGAGCACGGCGACGAGCCCGAGGGCGACGGGCGCGAGCATCCTGGTCACAGCCCTATCCAACCCCCGCGCCCCGTTCTCGCACGCCGAGGGCTCGGTGGGTCAGCGCGGCGCCCCGGAATCGTCGCAGGGGACCCGCACGTCGATCTCCGCCGCGTCGGCCTGGGCATCGAGGATGACGAGGGTGCGCTGCATCGCGGTGGGCCGCAGCTTGCCGACCTGGTCGCCGTGCGGGTGGTCGAAGAACGCGAGCAGCAGCAGGAGCAGGGTGATGACGAACGTGACGCTGCCCATCAGCACGCCCTGGGAGACGGCGCGCTCCGCCGAGTCGGCCAGGAACAGCAGGTAGACGAAGATCACGGCCGAGACCGCGAACAGGACCATCCAGAGCGGCAGCGGGATGAGCCCCTCCGCGCCGTGGACCCGCGACTGGCGCGCGAGCTGCCGCTCGTCCGACTGCTCCATCCAGCGGTCGTATGCGGACTGCTCGACGTCGGTGGCCGGCACGACCCCGCGGAGCGTGCGGAACATCTCCACGCCCCACGGGTTGACCGCCTCGCCGAGCGTGCCCGCCGCCATGGCCGGCCACTCCTGCGCGACGACCGAGCGTGCGTAGCACTCGAGCTGCCCGCTGAGCTCGGCCGCGACGTCGGGCGCCATGAACTGCGCCGTCTGGAGCTGGAGCGCGACCAGCCGGGCCTCGTCCTCGGCGCCGGCGCGGGCCTCGTCGTACGACTCGAACGCGAGGAAGATGATGAAGCCCAGCAGCACGGAGAAGCCGGTGGCCAGCACCCCGAAGACGCCGGACGCGCGGTCGCCGTCGCTGAACCGGCTCCCCGCGGGCGCCCTGCGCCGCACGAGGAGCATCGCCGTGACCGTGACGGCGGTGACCGCGGCGGCGATCAGCGCCCCGACGAGGAGGTTCATGCCCGCCGCCGGCTCACACCCGGACCGGGAAGCTCGCCAGCACGCCCGCCGTCGCGACGAGGACGACCACCGCGAGGCCGAGCGTCGCGGTGCGGGCCCGGGGCGACGCGAGCTTGGAGCCGACGCCGCCGAGGAAGAGGACGCTCGAGCACATCACGGTCACGAGCACGTAGCTGTCCTTGCGCTCGCTCGCGGTCAGGGCGTCGGACGAGCTCGCGCTGGACCGGTCCTCGAGCCGCTGCGCCTCGACCCGGGCGTCCTGCACGTACTCGTCCATCGCGAACGGGCTCGGCGGCGCGTCGGCGTTCGTGACCGGCTCCTCGGCGAGCCAGGCCTGCACGGCGGGCCGGAACTCGTCCCGGAACCGGGCGTACACGAACCCGGAGTACGACCCCGCGTCGGGCGCGTACGTGCTCGTGAGCGGCCGCCCCTCCTCGTCCATCGCCTCGAGCCAGCTCGTGAAGAGCTCGACGTCGATGATGGTCTGCTGCCCGGCGAGCGTCGACGCCCGGCTGCTCTCGAGCCGGGCCGCCGTCGCCGCCCCGTAGGACAGGGACTGGACGGACCCCCACCGGGCGCTCTGGTACGCCGACCACGCGGTCATCAGAGCGGCGACCGACAGGACGAGGGCGACGAGGAGGTCGAGGCGGACGCGCGGTCGACGGGGTGCCCCGCCCTCGGGCCGGACTGCGCCTTCGCCCTGCACGGTCGCCTGCTGTGCCATCCGCGTCGTCCCTCCCCGCCGCTCGAGGACGCTGACCGGAGCCGGAGCGCCATGCCTCCGTCGGCCCGCGCACGGTGCCCGCGCACCGTGCGTGGCCCGAGTCAAACGCCTCGCGGCCGGTGGGCGGCTCATCCCGGACGGACGAAGCGGCTGGTGGACGGCTCGTCCCGGACGGACCGACGGTCCCTCGGCGTGGTGCACCCGCTCCGGACGTCATGCGCAGCGGATGACGACGGGCCTCCCGCGACCCGCGACGCTGGACGCTCCCGCACCTGCGGTGAGCGACGAGAGAAGGTCCGGTCATGTGCCGTTGGGTGGCGTACTCGGGGTCCCCGGTGCTCGTCGAGGACCTGCTGTACATGCCGAAGAACTCCCTGATCGTGCAGAGCCTGAACTCCCGGCTCGGCGCCGAGCCGACCAACGGCGACGGCTTCGGGCTCGGCTGGTACGGCGCCCAGGACACGCCCGGGCGCTTCCGCAGCACCGAGCCGGCGTGGAACGACCGCAACCTGCGCGACCTCTCGGCCCACATCTCCTCACGGATGGTGCTCGCGCACGTCCGGGCGTCGACCGGGTCGCCGGTGCAGGAGACGAACTGCCACCCGTTCCGGCACGGCCGCTGGTTGTTCATGCACAACGGGTACCTCAACGGCTTCGCGACGATGAAGCGCGACCTGTCGATGGCGATCGACCCTGCGCTGTATGCGGAGATCGAGGGCTCCACCGACACCGAGACGTTCTTCTACCTCGCGCTGACGTACGGCCTGATGGACGACCCTCCGGCGGCGGTCGCGCGGGCGGTCGGCGTGATCGAGGCGACGGCCCAGCGCCTCGGCGTGCCGTTCCCGGTGCAGATGACGGTCGCGACGACCGACGGCGAGACCCTGTGGGCGTTCCGGTACTCGAGCGAGGGCCGGTCCCGGTCGCTGTTCCGCAGCACCGACGCCGCCACGCTGCGCCAGCAGCACCCGGACAGCCCGGTGCTCGCCAAGGTCTCCGACGACGCGCGCCTCGTCGTCTCCGAGCCGCTGGGCGACCTGCAGGGCGCGTGGCGCGAGGTCCCGGAGTCCACGTGCATCACCGTCCGCGCGGGGAGCGAGGAGCTCCAGCCCTTCGCCCCGACGGCGCTGCAGGGCGTGGGCTGAGGCCACGGCCGGCGGCGGGTCGTCACCCGGCGGCGCGTCCGCGAGCCGTCAGGGCACCACGTTCTCCGGGAGCACCGCGGCACCGTCCTGACGGACCTCGTCGGTGTCCCGTGGCCGCGCCGTCTCGGCCATCACGATGCCCCCCAGCACGATCGCCCCGCCGACGAGCTGGACCGTCGTCATCGCCTCGCCGAGCACCAGCCACGCGGCCGCCGACGCCGCGACCGGCTCGGTCATGCCGAGCAGCCCCGCCCGCGCGGCACCCAGCGCCCGGATGCCCCAGAGGAAGAGCAGGTACGGCACGGCGGTCCCCAGCACGACGATCCACGTGACGAGCGCCCACATCGGCGGCTCGGCACCCGCGAGCGGACCCGGCATCGCGACGCTCTCGCCGAGCGTGCCGACCGGGAACGTCCACAGCGGCTGCAGCACGATCCAGAACAGCGCCGCGAACCCCATCGACCACGCGTGCGTCGAGAGCGGGTCGCGCCGGGAGACCAGGCGCTCGCCGAGCAGGTAGTAGCACGCGAGCGACACCGCGGCGCCGACGGCCGCGAGCAGCCCGAGCGCGTCGAGCACCACGCCGTCGGCGACCTGGGCGACGAGCGCGAGCCCGCCCAGGCAGGCCGCGAGCGCCCACCACACGCGCGCCCGGACCTGCTCGTGGAGCACGAACCGCGCCCACAGCGCGACGAGCAGGGGAGCGGTGTACTCGATGAGCAGCGCGAGGCCGACGGGCAGGCGGGAGATCGCGACGAGGTAGAACCACTGCACGAGCGCGACACCGACGACCCCGAGCACCGCCATGACCGCGAGCTCGCGCCCACGCAGCCGCAGCGAGCCGCGGGAGAGCAGCAGCGCGGCGGCGACGAGGAGGACCGCGGACCCGAGGCAGCGGAGCTCGACGAGCCGCGCCGGGCTGAGGCCGGCCTGCATGGCGATCTTGGCGACCGTGCCGTTGACCGCGAAGAGCAGCGAGCCGACGACGACGGCCAGGACGCCGAGCGGCGCCGAGGCACGGGACACCGGGCGAGAGTAGCCGTCCGGGGCGACCTCGGGCGTCACGTCCGGCGCGTGCAAGCCGACCCCAGCCCACGGGAGCGTCCGCGGCGCGCTGCGGTGCACGGCCCCCCGGGGGAGGGCCGCACGCACCGCCCTAGCGTCCCGCGCATGGCAGAGGCATGGGGTGGGACCGGCTGGAGCGGCACGCAGCCGCCCGGGTGGACCGGCGGCGGCGCCGGGGCGGTCGCGCCGTTCGTGGCGCGCGCCGCCGGGACGGTGCACGACGCCGCGCGCCGGCTCGTCGCCGCGCAGCACGTCGACTGGGTCTCGGACGCCGCGGGGCGCTACCGCGAGGCGCTCGACGAGGCGCACCGGCAGGTGCTCGCGACCGCCGCGCTGGTCGAGGCCGCGCTCGAGGACGTCCGGGCCGCCGATCGCGCGACGGCCGTGCAGGCGCTCGCCGCGGCGAGGACCGCGGC
>NZ_JBFTER010000151.1:0-8800 GCF_047229345.1 Cellulomonas jepli
ACGACGTACCGCTCGTCGTACTTCGCGAGCGCGAGCAGGCGGTACATCTCGTACATCGTCGCCTCGTCCATCCCGACGGACTCGGGGATGCGCGGGTTGCCGGGGCGGCCCATGTTCAGGTCGCGCATGTACGAGCGCATCGCCGCGAGCCGCTTGAGCACCGCGGTGACCGGCGCGGTCTCGCCCGCGGTGAACAGCTCCGCGAGGTACTCGACCGGGATGCGGAGCGTCTCGATCGCCGCGAACAGGTTCGAGGTGTCCTCGCTGTCGACGCCGGTCTCCTGCACCACGTCGACGACGGGCGAGAGCGGCGGGATGTACCAGACCATCGGCATCGTCCGGTACTCGGGGTGCAGGGGCAGAGCGACCTCGTAGGTGCTGATCAGCGCCCAGATCGGTGAGCGCTGCGCGGCCTGGACCCAGTCGTGCGGGATCCCGGCGCGCTCCGCCGCACGCTGCACCTCCGGGTCGTGCGGGTCGAGGAACACCCCGCGCTGCGCGTCGAGCAGGTCCTTCTCGTCGGTGACCGACGCCGCGGCGAGCACCTTGTCGGCGTCGTAGAGCACCAGCCCGATGTACCGCAGGCGCCCGACGCACGTCTCCGAGCAGACCGTCGGCAGCCCGACCTCGATGCGGGGGAAGCAGAACGTGCACTTCTCGGCCTTGCCGGTCTTGTGGTTGAAGTAGACCTTCTTGTACGGGCAGCCCGTCACGCACTTGCGCCAGCCGCGGCACGCGTCCTGGTCGACGAGCACGATGCCGTCCTCGGCGCGCTTGTAGATCGCGCCCGAGGGGCACGACGCCGCGCACGACGGGTTGAGGCAGTGCTCGCAGATGCGCGGCAGGTAGAACATGAACGTCTGCTCGAACTCGAGCCGCACCTTGTCCGAGACCTTCTTGAGCACCGGGTCGTGCACGGTGAGCTCCGGGGCGCCGCCGAGGTCGTCGTCCCAGTTGGCGCTCCACCCGACCTGCATGTCCTTGCCGCTCAGGAGCGACTTGGGGCGGGCCACCGGGACGTGGTCCTGCAGCGGGGCGTTCGTGAGGTTCTCGTAGTCGTACGTCCACGGCTCGTAGTACTCGTCGATCGACGGCTGCTTGGGGCTCGCGAAGATCGTCAGCAGGTTCTTCAGCCGGCCGCCGGCCTTGAGCTGGAGGCGGCCCTTCTTGTTCAGGGTCCAGCCGCCCTCCCACTTCTCCTGGTCCTCGTAGGTCCGCGGGTAGCCCTGGCCGGGGCGGGTCTCGACGTTGTTGAACCAGACGTACTCGGTGCCCGTGCGGTTCGTCCACGCCTGCTTGCAGGTGACCGAGCACGTGTGGCACCCGATGCACTTGTCGAGGTTCATGACCATCGCCATCTGCGCCATGACTCTCATGCGGTCACGCTCCGCCCTGCGCTCGTTCCTCGCTCCGTGCGTCGCCGTTCCGTCACGTCAGTACTCCACGTCCTGCGAGCGGCGGCGGACGACCGTCACCTCGTCGCGCTGGTTGCCGGTCGGGCCGAGGTAGTTGAACGCGTAGGCCAGCTGCGCGTACCCGCCGATGAGGTGGCTCGGCTTCACGAGCAGCCGGGTCAGCGAGTTGTGGATGCCGCCCCGCTTCCCGGTCGTCTCGGCCTTCGGCACGTCGATGAGCCGGTCCTGCGCGTGGTACATGTACACGGTCCCCTCGGGCATCCGGTGCGAGACGATCGCCCGCGCGACCACCACGCCGTTGCGGTTCACGGCCTCGATCCAGTCGTTGTCGCGGATGCCGACCTTGGCCGCGTCGCGGTCGCTCATCCAGATCGCGGGGCCGCCACGCGAGAGCGACAGCATGAAGAGGTTGTCCTGGTACTCGGAGTGGATCGACCACTTGTTGTGCGGGGTCAGGTAGCGGACGGTCACGCCGAGCTCGCCCTTCGGTCCCGCCGGACCCGTCGCGCCCAGGGCACCCTCGTCGAACAGCGCCTGCATGTTCAGCGGCGGCCGGAACACCGGCAGCCCCTCCCCGAGCTCGGTCATCCAGTCGTGGTCGAGGTAGAAGTGCTGCCGGCCCGTCAGCGTGTGCCAGGGCTTGAGCCGCTCGACGTTGACGGTGAACGGCGAGTACCGCCGCCCCCCGTGCTCGGTGCCGGACCACTCGGGCGAGGTGATGACGGTCGTCGGGGCGGCCTGGGTGTCGGCGAACGTGACCTGCTTGCCCTCGTGCTCGGCGGCGAGGTCGGCCATGAGCGTCCCGGTGCGCCTCTCGAGCGTGTGGAAGCCCTGCACGGCGAGCCGGCCGTTGGTCGTGCCGGACAGCGCGAGGATCGCCTCGCAGGCGTGCACGTCGCGGGACAGCAGCGGGCGCCCGTCGGCGACCGCACCCGGCGCCCCGGCGGGGATGCGCGCGACGCCGTTCTTGCGGCGCAGGTACTCGATCTCGGGGCCGACGTCGAACGTCACGCCCTTCGTCGTGAGGCCGGCGGTGTCGGGGACCGGCCCGAGCGTCGCGAGCTTCGCGGCGACCGCCGGGTAGTCCCGCTCGACGACGACGAGCTTCGGCATCGTGCGGCCCGGCACCGCGTCGCACTCGCCCGCCTTCCAGTCCCGCACCCGGCCGTGCGGGTTCGCCATCGCGTCCGGGGTGTCGTGCGTGAGCGGGACGGCGACGACGTCCTGGCGCACCCCCAGGTGCTTCACGGACTGCCGGGACAGCTCGCGGGCCAGGGTGTGGAAGATCTCGAAGTCGGTGCGCGTCTGCCACGGCGGCGCGATCGCCGGGCTGAACGAGTTCACGAACGGGTGCATGTCCGTGGTGTTGAGGTCGTGCTTCTCGTACCAGGTCGCCGCGGGGAGCACGACGTCCGAGTAGACGGTCGTGCTCGTCATCCGGAAGTCGAGCGAGAGCAGCAGGTCGAGCTTCCCGCTGGGCGCGTCGTCGTGCCACGTGACGTCGCGCGGCCGCGACCCGGGCGGCGCCTCGGTGGCGAGCAGGTTCGAGTCGGTCCCGAGCAGGTGGTGCAGGAAGTACTCGTTGCCCTTGCCCGACGAGCCGAGCAGGTTGGCCCGCCACACCGTCAGCACGCGCGGCCAGTTCTCGGGGGCGTCGGGGTCCTCCGCCGCGAACCGGAGCCGGCCCTCGGTGAGCTCGCGCGGCACGTAGTCGCCGACGGGCAGCCCCGCGGCCTCGGCGTCGGCCGCGAGGTCGAGCGGGTTGCGGTCGAACGTCGGGTACGACGGCATCCAGCCCATGCGCGCCGACTTCGCGATGACGTCGGCCGTCGTCATCCCCGTGAACGCCCCACCCGTGCCCGGTGTCGCCGCGGAGAGCGTGTCGGCGCTGAACGGGTCGTAGCGGAACTGGTCCGTGTGCAGGTACCAGTACGCGGTCTGGATCATCGTGCGCGGCGGGCGGGCCCAGTCGTTCGCGGTCGCGTACATCTGCTGGCCGGTGACCGGGCGGACCTTCTCCTGCCCGACGTAGTGCGCCCAGCCGCCGCCGTTGACGCCCTGGCAGCCCGTGAGCGTCGTGAGGGTGAGGAACGTGCGGTAGATCGTGTCCGAGTGGAACCAGTGGTTGGTCCCCGCGCCCATGAGGATCATCGACCGGCCGCGCGACTCCTCGGCGTTGGCCGCGAACTCCCGTCCGATCCGCTCGGCCTTCGCCGCGGGGACCCCCGTGAACTGCTCCTGCCACGCGGGCGTCCCGGGCTGCGACGCGTCGTCGTACCCGGTGGGCCACTCCCCCGGCAGACCCTCCCGCCCGACGCCGTACTGCGCGAGCAGCAGGTCGAGCACCGTCGTCACCACGTGGTCGCCGACCCGCCGCACGGGCACCCCGCGCCGCGACACCGCCGCGGTCCCGTCGAGCGTGTCGAACCGCGGGAGCTCGACGACGACCGCCTCCGCCGACCCCACCTCGCCGAGCACCGGGCCGCCCGCACTGAGCAGCGGCTCGACGTCGCCGAGCTCGAGGTTCCAGCGCCCGACGCCCTGCTCGCCGTACCGGTGGCCCAGCGAGCCACCCGGGACCACCGGCCTGTCCGTCCGGGCGTCGAGCAGCACCGTCTTGAACGCCGCGTTCTCGCCCTGCGCCTCCGTGCCCGGCAGGTCCTCCGCGGTCAGGAACTTGCCCGGGACCCAGCGGCCGTCGCGCTCCTCGAGCCGGACCAGGAACGGCAGGTCGGTGAACCGCTGCACGTAGTCGGTGAAGTACGGGACCTGGCGGTCGACGAAGAACTCCTTCAGGGTCACGTGCCCCATCGCCATGGCGAGCGCGCCGTCGGTGCCCGGCTGCACCGCGAGCCACTCGTCGGCGAACTTCACGTTGTCCGCGTAGTCGGGCGAGACCGCGACGACCTTCTGCCCGCGGTAGCGCGCCTCCGCCATCCAGTGCGCGTCCGGGGTGCGCGTCACCGGGAGGTTCGAGCCCCACATGATCAGGTAGCCCGCGTCCCACCAGTCACCCGACTCCGGGACGTCCGTCTGGTCGCCGAACACCTGCGGCGACGCCACCGGCAGGTCCGCGTACCAGTCGTAGAACGACAGCATCGGGGCGCCGATCAGCGCGTGGTACCGGGCGCCCGCACCGTGCGACACCATCGACATCGCCGGGATCGGCGAGAACCCCGCGACCCGGTCGGGCCCGTGCTCCTTGATCGTGTGCACCTGCGCCGCGGCGACGAGCTCGACCGCCTCCTCCCACGTCGCCCGGACCAGGCCGCCCTTGCCGCGCGCCCGCTTGTACCGCGTCGCCCTGACCGGGTCGTTCACGACGTCCGCCCACGCGAGCACCGGGTCCCCGAGCCGCGCCTTGGCCTCGCGGTACAGCTCGAGCAGCACGCCGCGCACGTACGGGTACCGGACGCGGGTGGGTGAGTACGTGTACCAGCTGAACGCCGCGCCGCGCGGGCACCCGCGGGGCTCGTACTCCGGGGAGTCCGGGCCCACCGACGGGTAGTCCGTCTGCTGCGACTCCCACGTGATGATGCCGTCCTTGACGTACACCTTCCACGAGCACGAGCCCGTGCAGTTGACCCCGTGCGTCGAGCGGACCACCTTGTCGTGGCTCCACCGGTCCCGGTAGAAGGTGTCGGCGTCGCGCCCGCCGATCTGGTGCAGCGTCCGCAGGTCCGGCGACACCGAGCTCTTCGTGAGGAACCGCCGCGTCCGCAGCAGGGCCTCCGTCACGTCGCCGTCGAGCCGGGGCGGGTCGTTCTGCAGGGTCACGGTGCGGGGTCCTTCCGGGTGGTCGGTTCCGGCGGGTCGTGCGTCGTGGTGCGGGAGGACGGCGGTGCCGGGCGGCGGTACGGGTGAGGCGCCGGGTGCGGGCGTCAGACGGGGGCGCGCTGGGCGCGGGCGTGACGGCGGACGGGACCGCGCGTGAACAGGGCCGTGAGCACGCAGACGACCGCGAGCAGCGCGAGACCGAGGCTGTAGTCCCCGGCGACGTCGAACACCGCGCCCATGACGAGCGGCGGCACGAACCCGCCGAGCCCACCCGCGGCGCCCACGAGCCCGGTGACCGCGCCGACCTTCTCGGGCGGCGCGAGGCTCGCCACCAGCCCGAAGGTCGCCCCCGAAGACGCGCCGAGCAGCGCCGCGAGCCCGAGGAACGCGATCGTGCCGACCGGGATGAGCGGCAGCTCGAGCGCCGCGACCCCGGCGAGCACCGCGGAGCCGACGAAGCACACGGCGAGCACGGTCGTGGCGTCGAAGCGGTCGGTCAGCGCTCCCCCGACCGGGCGCATGAGCACGGCGAGCACGACGAAGCCCGCGGTCCGCAGCGCCGCGTCCTCCTGCGTGAGGCCGAACGCGTTGATGAGGTAGGTGGGCAGGTAGACGCTGAACGCGACGAACCCGCCGAAGCCCACGGCGTACAGCACGCTGAGCTGCCCCGTCGCCCGGAGCCGCGCGGTCGCCCACGTGCGGGTGAGGAACGAGCCCTGCGGCACGACCCGCCCCGGGGCGTCGCGCACGAGCAGGCCGGCCACGACCGCGTACACCGTCAGCACGCCGGCGACGATCAGGAACGGCGCCTCGGGGCCGACGGCGATGGTGAGCCGCACGGTCGTGAACGCCGAGATCGCCGTCCCGCCCATGCCGAGCCCGAAGATGCCGAGCGCCGTGCCGCGCCGCGCCGGCGGGTACCACGCGTTGACGAGCGGGACCCCGATGGCGAACGCAGTGCCGCCCAGCCCGAGGAAGAACCCGCCGACGAGCATCGCCGCGAAGCTCTCCGCGACCAGGCCGACGAACAGCACCGGCAGAACCGTCAGGATGCTCACGGCCGGGAACATGACCCGAGCGCCGACCCGGTCGGTCAGCGCCCCCACCGGGATCCGCCCGAGCGAGCCGACGACGACGGGCACCGCGACGAGCACCGCCTGCTCGAACCCGGTCAGGTCGAGCCGCTCCCGGTACGCCGCGCCGAGCGGGCTGATGAGCGCCCACGCCCAGAAGTTGACGAGGAACCCGAGCGTCGCCAGCACGAGGTTGCGGGTCGAGCCGGTGGGCGTGGCGGGTGGCGTCGACCGGGCCGTCGCGGTCGGCGCGCGGCCCCCGGAGCCGCGCCCCGCAGGCGCCGTCCCGGCACGACCGTGCTGCTCACCGCTGCGTCCCGACATGGGGCCCCCTCGCAGTTCGTCACGTCGTCGTGACTCCTCGGCAGGTCCTTGCGAACGTAGCACCGGGCGTTCGCGGGCGGCAGGACGTCGGTCCCTTGACCTGGGCGGGGGCGGGGCAATACCGGGGACGCCGCTCGTTCGACCCGGTCCTGCGGGCGTGCTCGACGCGCGCAGGCGTGGGGCGCGGGCGGGTCCGGGCGCGTGTGGGAGCAGGCGATGTGGGCGGGCACAGGCGCGGGCGGGCGCGACGGACCCCGGCGTGGCGGCGCGGGGGCCGTCGCGCCCGTGCGGTGCGGCCCGGTCAGCGGGCCAGGCGGCCGGCCAGGAGCTGCTTGCCCTGCTCGGCGCCCTTGCGGCTCTCGCCCTGCGCGCGGCGGAAGAACTCGGCGAGCTCGGTGTCGCCGTCGCGCTCCGCGTCCTGGATGTACGTCTCGAGCCGCAGCGCGTTGTCCAGGCACGCCTGCGTGAACCAGAGGATGTTGTAGTCCTTGTCCTTGGTCCCGGTGACGCTTCCCGTCTCTCCTGTGCTGGTCATCGTGGGCTCCTTCGCCCTCGTGCGAGGTGCTCGGGTCCCCGTCCGCACGTGCGCGGGCCGGTGGACGCTGCGGCAGCGGGCTCGACCGTGAGCACGCCCCACGCTTCTCGCACCGGGCCCTCGCCGCAACCCCCACGGCCCACCCTCAGCCGCTCGTGAGAGGCGGGGTCGCACGGGTCGTCGCGACCCAGCGAGTCCACGCGTCGAGCGTGGCGGCGTGACGAACGCCTCCGTCGATCGCGGCGCACCGCGCCGCCCTGTGACCCAGACGCGTCCGCGGCCGTGATCGGATGGACCCGTGACCGCACGTGACCACACCCTCCTCGCCCGCCGCGCCTTCACCACCGTCGCCGTCGTCGAGGCGGTGACCTGGACCGGCCTGCTCGTCGGGATGTTCCTCAAGTACGTCACCGAGACGACCGAGGCCGGCGTGTGGCTGTTCGGGCGCCTGCACGGCGCCGCGTTCCTCGTCTACTGCGTCACGACGCTCGTCGCCGCGCGGGTGCTGCGCTGGTCCTGGGTCGTGACGCTGCTCGCGCTCGCGGCGAGCGTCCCGCCGCTGACGACGTTGCTCTTCGAGGTCGTGGCACGCCGTCGCGGGCTGCTCGGTGGTGCGCGGCCGACGACGGACGACACGCGGCCCGTGCCCACGCGGGTCTGAGAGCGAGGCACGGCCCCCGGGCGCCGCAGCGCGCGGAGGTCACGCGTCCGACCCGAACCAGCCGTCGATCGTCGCGGCGGACCAGGCGACGAGCTCGGCGCAGCACATCAGCGGGCCCCCGGCGGCCTCCGCGCCCGCGGTGAGCCGGTCGACGGCCTCGTCGAGGTCACGCGTGCCCGGGGGCGGCCGCAGCAGCCAGAGCCGACCGGATGGCCGCACGGGGACGCCTGCGTCGGCCAGGAGCGAGGCGACGATGCCCTCCACCTCCGCGTGGTCCCACGCCGACCACGCGATCTCCGGGCCTGGGACCCCGTCGCACACCGTCCGGACCACGCGCACGGACCGGTCGGGCACCCAGGCGCGCTCCCGCGCCGGCCACACCGCGGGGACGAAGCACCACAGCGGCGCGTCGGGGGCCAGGTACCAGCCCTGTGCCCGGGCGGCGACGACCGAGGGCAGACGCTCGGGCGGCAGCTGCTCCGTCGGCCACGGGTCGCGGAGCATGCCGTCCCAGCCACCCCAGTCGCCGACCACCCGACGAGTCTGCCAGCGACGCCGTGCACTCCGGCGGTGGACGCGGCGCGCAGGCCGACCCACGTCGGCCGGGTCCGGAGCGGCGAGCC
The DNA here is from genome assembly GCF_047229345.1 of Cellulomonas jepli. Taxonomy (NCBI): domain Bacteria; kingdom Bacillati; phylum Actinomycetota; class Actinomycetes; order Micrococcales; family Cellulomonadaceae; genus Cellulomonas; species Cellulomonas jepli. Next base: position 8,409 of record NZ_JBFTER010000151.1, read on the forward strand.
GAGCGGTGAGCCGGAGCGGCGAGCAGCGCACAGCGGGCTGCGTCCGCGGGGGGGACGGCCGGTTACGCTCGACCGACGAGCAGACACCGCTGACGGCAGCGGTCCGGTGACCCGGCGAGGAGGGCACGTGCGAGCGGCAGCCCCGGTGCAGGCGCGGGTCGCGCGCGTCACCGCGCCCGCGACGGTCCTGTGGGCGCTCGCCGTCGTCTCGGCGCTCGTCGCGACCGCGAGCGCCTCGCCGTCGCTGGTCTCGCTGACCGCCGCCCTGGGTCTGCTCGCCGCCGCGACCCTGGCCTCGATGGTGCCCCTGCTGCGCTCGGTCGTCGCGCGCGTGGCGGCCGTCGTGCTGCTCGTCCTGACCGCGCGGCACCGTCCGCCGCGCGCGCCCCGGC
>NZ_JBFTER010000152.1:0-8614 GCF_047229345.1 Cellulomonas jepli
GACAGGGGCACCGTCCGCGTACCGCACCGTGCGCGTCCCGGGCGCGGTCTTCAGCATGATCTCGGCGCGCGCGTCGCAGCCGCCCGGCAGCGACCGCCGGGGCTCAGCCGTGCAGCGGCAGCGTCAGCGTCGCGGGCCCGCCGTCGACGAGCCGGACGGGAACGCCCCAGTCCTGCGCGTTGAGGTGGCACGCCGGGTACTCGATCGCCGGGTCGGCGTCGCAGCTCGCCGCGTGCGCGGTCACGTGCAGCACACCCTCCGCGACGTCCGGGTTGAGCCGGAGCACGCGCTCGAGCGGGACGTCGTCGCCCGCGCCGTCGAGCAGCAGCTCCGGGGGCGTCGAGGCGACCTTGAGCCGGGTCGAGGGGCCGTAGCGGTCGTCGTACTTCTGCCCGGCCGCGGGCGTGAACACGACGTCGAGCCGCACCTCGCCCGCCGCGAGCTCGGTGACCGGGCGCTGCGTGCGGTGCGCGCCCGAGTCGAGGATCTGGCCCGCGAGCGCCGCGGGCAGCGCGACCCGCGTGAGCCGGTGCGCCGCGGACTCGACGACGAGCAGCGAGAGCCCGGACCCGCCGTCCTCGGGGGCCAGGACGACGATCCCGCTCGGCTCCGCGAGCCCCGTCGCGAGCGTGGTGACCTCGCCGACCGTGCCCTCCCCTGTGCCCTCCCCCGTGCCGGGAGCGGGCGGCACGTACCGGCGGACCGAGCCGTTGTAGGTGTCCGCCACGGCGACCGAGCCGTCGGGGAGGACCGCCACACCGAGCGGGTGCTGCAGCAGCGCCTGGTCGGCGGCGCCGTCCCGGTGCCCGAAGTCGAACAGCCCCGCGCCGATGGCGCTGTGCACGGTCGGCGCGGCACCGCCGTTGCGGTCCGTGCCGGTGCCGTCGGCGCCCGGCTCGACCCAGCGCAGCGCCGACGTCTCGGCGTCCGCCAGCCACAGCCGCCCGTCCGGGCCGACCGCGAGGCCCGACGGCTGCGCGAACCACGCACCCGGCAGCGGGCCGTCGAGCAGCCCCTCGTTCATCGTGCCCGCGGCGTGCTCGACCGAGCCGCGCTCCGCGTCGAACGTCCACAGGGTGTGGTTGCCCGCCATCGCGACGACGAACGCGCCGAGCGGGGCGTACCAGGTGACGTCCCACGGCGAGGACAGCTTGTGGCGCAGCGCGTCGGGCACGGCACCGGCCGCTCCCCCGGGGTCGGCCGCGGCCGCAGCGGCGGGTGCGTCGTCGAGCACGTTGTCGACCGCGCCGACCATGTACTGCTCGCCGGTCCCGGCCACGGTCGTCACGTGGCCGTCCGCGAGCCGGACCCCGCGCAGCGCGTGGTTGACCGTGTCGGCGACGAGCACGTCGTAGCCGACCCGCGCACGCAGCTCGTCGGGCACCAGGCACAGGCCGTTGGGCTCGCTGAACCGGGCCTCGTCGGGTCCGCCGTCGACGAGCCCGCGCTCGCGCGAGCCGATGCGGCGCACGAGCGTCTCGCCGTCCGGCGCGAGCTCGGCGAGCCCGTGGTGCCCGGCGTCGGCCACGAGCAGGTTCCCGCCCGGCAGCGTCAGGGCCTTCGCGGGGAACCGCAGCGTCCCCGACGTCGGCTCCGGCGGGACGTACGGCCCGCTCCCCCGGTGCAGCGTCCCCTTGGCCTCGTGCTCGGCGACGAGGTCGCGGACGAGCACCTCGACGTTGTGCTGGTGACCCTCGCCCGCCATCTGCGTGACGATGTAGCCCTCGGGGTCGATGACGACGAGCGTCGGCCACGCACGCGCGGTGTACGCCGACCACGTGGTGAGCTCCGGGTCGTCCAGGACCGGGTGGTGCACCTCGTAGCGCTCGACCGCCGCGGCGAGCGCGACCGGGTCCGCCTCGTGCACGAACTTCGGGGAGTGCACGCCGACGATCACGAGGACGTCGCGGTGCTGCTCCTCGAGCGCGCGCAGCTCGTCGAGCACGTGCAGGCAGTTGATGCAGCAGAACGTCCAGAAGTCGAGGATCACGATCTTCCCGCGCAGCTCCGCGAGGGTCACGTCCCGGCCGCCGGTGTTGAGCCAGCCGCGGCCGGTGAGCTCCGAGGCGCGGACACGAGGGAGGCGGGTGGTGCTCTGCGTCATGGTCCTAGTGAACCTGACGCCGTGGCGGTCCGCGGACCGCGTCCGCGAACCGATTCGTCACGTTGACCCCACCGTCGCGGCAGCCCGAGCCTGGTGGGGTCGCGTCCGGTGGACCGCCCCTCCGCACCCCGGTCGCGACGTCCGGGGCTCGTGGTCCGGCCGGCTCCCCCTCGGCCCGCCGAGGACCGCGGCGTCACCGCCCACGGGCACGTGACCGGGCGAGGGGCGGTGGTCCGTCCGGTGGCGCACCGGGCGGACCGCCGCCCGCACCGGTGAGCTCAGCCTGGTGGAGGGCTCAGCCCGCGTGGCGGCTGCGGCGGACGGGCTGGGCGTGCACGGGTCCGGTGACGCGCACGCGCACGTCGACACCGTCGACGTGCTCGGGCACGGCGGCACGGTGCGCCGCCTGCGTCACGTTCACCTGGACGCCGTAGCCGTCCGCGCCGCGTGAGATCCCGATGCCGGTGATGCCGTCGCGCCCCGCGAGGGTCTGTCGTAGCCGGTCCTTCGCTGCGCGCGCGTGCTCGAGATCCGTCACCGGGATACCGCCTCTCGCGTGACCGCCGCGCCGGCGAGGGGGCCGGGGGGAGCTGCGCGCGGGGGGACTACTGCGCGAGCTCGGCCCCGAGTGCGGCGAGGACGGTGTCGATCGGGTTGAGGTACGTCAGCCCGGTGCCATTGTCGCCCCCCGTCTCGCTCCCCGCAAAGAGCAGACCGAGGGCGATCCCGTCACGTGTGCACACGAGCGAGCCCGAGTCCCCTCCCCGGGAGAACGGTCCGGGGCCCGTGGACTCGACCTCGATCTGGTCGTCGAAGCGCAGGTCACCCAGCTCGTCGCCGTAGCCGACGACGATGTCGTCGAGCTCGATCGCGGTCACCCGACCCGTCGTGACGGCCGTGGTGCGGCCGATCTTCACCACGTCCTCGCCGCCGAGAGCGACAGCCGTTCGGGTGACCCGGCCGACCGGGTAGTCGAGGTCGACCTCCTGCTCGTCGAGCAGCGCGAGCGCCGCGTCGACGGTCGCGGTGCGCCCGGGGCGCAGCGGGACGGTCGAGGCGAGCGTCCCGACCCGGTCGCGCGGCGCACGGCCGCCGTCCGCGGGGCCGGGCTGCACGACGACGTCGCCGGTCTCGGCGCGGGGCGAGCCGGCGAGCACGTGGTAGTTCGACAGCGCGTGGAGCACCCCGTCGACGCGGACGAACGCACCGAGCGTCCCGGCCGAGACGTCGACGTGCGCGATCGAGACCCCGGGGCGCAGCGGTCGCACCCGCGACGTCTCCCCGGCGGCGAGTGCCGTGACGACGGGCGGACGCGGGCCCTTGCGCTGCGGGGCCGCTCCGTCGGAGCTCGGGCTGCCGTCCGCCGAGCGGTCACCGGGCAGCGGCGCAGGCTGGGAGAGCGGGCGGATCCGCCCGGTCCGGCGCACGTCCGCAGCGACCGGCCCGACCTGCTCCGCGACCCGGCGCGCGATCGCCCGCACGCGCGGCGACCCGAGCCAGTAGCGCACGGCCAGGACGTAGCTGCCCTCCCCCCGCGGCGCCAGCCCGAGCCCGAGGGTGGGGACGATGTCCGTCGCGACCCCGGAGGCGTGCACCTCGCGCTGCGCGAGGTCGTGCACGTAGTCCGCGAGCTGGGACTTGATCTCGCGTGCCTCGTCCCTGTCCATGATGTGCCCCCTTCCGGCGGCGGTCCCCCTGCAGGACGCCGTCCGCCAGCGCGAGCCCGGCTGCACCTTCGGGCAGTCCCGCAGTTCGCGACGTGTTCCCAGTGTGCCCGCAGCCACCGACGCGTACCCGACGAGCACGCCCGCCACGCCCCCGGCGCCCGCACCGACGAACCGTTTAGGTGCGTTGACGCCCCCGACGGCCCCGCCGAGCCTGGTCCCCTCACCACGCACGCCCCCGCCCGACCACCACGCACTCCCCGCACCCAGCACGCCTCTCGTCCGGCCGCCCCTCGCGCGCTCACGCGCGTCCGGCGCCGACGCCGCACCGTCGCCGCGTCCGCGACGGCCGGACGACCGGCCGCACGGCCCCACGGCGCCCGACCCGGCGCCGCCGTCCCGCACAAGGAGCAGTCATGTCCCTCGGAAGACACACGTTGCGACGTCTCGCGGTCGCCTCCGCCGCCGCCGTCGGAGCCGCGCTGCTCGTCGGGCTCCCGGCGTCGCCGGCCGCCGCGCACGGCGGGCTCACGTACCCGGCGACGCGCACGTACGCCTGCTACGTCAACGGTGTCGAGAACGGTGCCGGCGGCGGCCTGAACCCGACGAACCCCGCCTGCCAGAACCTGCTCGCGGAGAACGGCAACTACCCGTTCTACAACTGGTTCGGGAACCTGCTCAGCAACGCCGCGGGCCAGCACCGCAGCGTCGTGCCCGACGGCAACCTGTGCGGCCCGCTGGCGACGTTCAGCGGCGCCCGCGCGGCCCGCACCGACTGGCCGACGACGACCCTCCAGGCCGGCTCGAGGATCACGATGCAGTACAACGCCTGGGCCCGGCACCCCGGCACCTGGTCGCAGTACGTGACCAAGGACGGCTGGAACCCGAACAGCCCGCTCAAGTGGAGCGACCTCGAGGCCGTGCCGTTCAACGAGGTCACGAACCCGCCGCTGCGCGAGGGCGGCCCCCAGGGCGCCGAGTACTACTGGGACGCGACGCTGCCGAACAAGAGCGGCCGCCACATCATCTACTCGATCTGGACGCGCTCGGACAGCCCCGAGGCCTTCTACAACTGCGCCGACGTGATCTTCCAGGGCGGCACGGTCAACCCGACGCCGACCCCGACGCCCACGCCCACCCCGACGCCGACGGTCACCCCGACCGCCACGCCGACCCCGACCGCGACGCCCACCGCGACGCCGAACCCCACGTCCGCGCCCGGCGCGTGCTCGGTGAAGTTCGACACCTCGAACGCGTGGAACACCGGCTTCACCGGCCAGGTGACCGTCACCAACGGCGGCACCGCCGCGGTGAGCGCGTGGGAGCTGCGCTGGACGTTCACGAACGGCGAGAAGGTCACCCAGGCGTGGAGCAGCACGGCGACCCAGACGGGCACCACCGTGAGCGCGAAGGGCGCCGCGTGGAACAGCGCGATCCCCGCGAAGGGCTCGGTGCAGTTCGGGTTCAACGGCTCGGGAGCCCCCAAGGCCCCGACCGCCGTCACCCTCAACGGCGCGAGCTGCACGCTGAGCTGACCTGACCCCGGCCGCCCGACGGCCGCACCGCGGCCCCGCGCCGCCGCCGCAGCAGCAGAGCCCCCACCGGCGCACTCCGGTGGGGGCTCTGCGGTGCGTGGAGCGGGCGCGCCACGGGCGGGGCACCCCGGGCCGACGGCTCGGACGGCGCGCCGGCGGACGGGCACGCGATGATCGGGGCATGGACTTCCAGGACGTCGTGCGGCGCCGGCGCATGGTGCGGACCTACACGGACGTGCCCGTCGAGCGCGCGGCGGTCGACCGCATGCTCGCCAACGCCGTGCGCGCGCCGAGCGCCGGGTTCAGCCAGGGCTGGGGCTTCCTCGTGCTCGACACCCCGGTCGACGTCGCCCGGTTCTGGGACGTCACCGCGCCCGCGGGGCCGGCGAGCCGGTGGCTGCGCTCCATGCGGGTCGCGCCCGTCGTCGTCGTGCCGCACGCCGACCCCGCGGCGTACCGGATGCGCTACGCCCAGCCCGACAAGCAGCGCGACGTCGCGGACCCCGGCAGCGCCGGCACGGACCCGGCCGGCGACGTGCCGTGGGCCGTCCCGTACTGGTACGTCGACGCGGGCATGGCGGCGCTGCTCGTGCTCCAGACCGCGGTCGACGAGGGGCTCGGCGCGTGCTTCTTCGGCATCCCCGCCGAGCGCACCGCGGCGTACCGGGAGGCGTTCGGCGTGCCCGGGCACCTCGAACCGGTCGGCGCGATCACCGTGGGGCACCCGGCCCCGGTCGAGCACCTGCCCGGCTCCGCGGCCCGGCGTCCGCGCCGCGCGGTCGAGGACGTGGTCCACCGCGGCCGCTGGTCACCCCGGCCCTGATCCCGGACCTTCCCGCGCGGCGTCGTCCCGTGCGCGGCGCGGGCCGCACCACGCCCGACGCAGGTCCCCACGCACGACGACGGCGCCCGTCCCGCCCGGTGAGGGGGGCGTGCGCCGTCGTGGCCGTGCGTGCGCCGGGCTTCTCGCGCTTCCCCGCGAGGCCCGGCTCGTCGAGCGAGGTGCCCGGTCCGCCGTTCAGTAGGTGGGCGGCGGCGGGGCGGTGCCGTCGTGACGCTCGACGACCGTGTGGTTCGTGGTCTTCTGACGCTGCGCGTTCAGGGCGAGCGTGAGGATGAGCGCGAGGATGCCCGCACCGAGGCAGATGTACCCGATCATGGTCAGGTCGATCCCCGAGATGCTGTCCTGGACGGCGAAAGCGAGGATCGCGCCGAGCACGATCAAGGTGATGCCACCACCGATTCCCATGGTCACTCCTCCGGTCGCGCCGGGCTGGTCCGCCCGGTTCTTGACCCGACTATGGCGTGGACCGGGCACCGGCGCGCGTCGAGACGGGGTGAGACGCGGCCGGAGGGGGTCACCCGTCCGTGGGCCGTCACGCACCGAACGCGGCGAGCAGGCCGTCGAGCACGAGGTGCGCGGCGGCGGGTCCACCGCGCGTCGCCCACGCGGAGCCGTCGACCACCGAGACGTGACCGGCGGCGACGGCGGGCAGCGCGCGCACCGCGGCCGACTCCAGCGCGGCGCCGAGCGCCTCGCCGTCGGGGCCGAGGGCGTCGAACGCGAAGACGAACAGCCAGTCGGACGCCGGCAGCTCCGCGACGGGCGTCACCGGGCCCGGCAGGCCGTCGGCCGGGGCCGCGGCGGTGGCCGGCCTCGCGGTGACCGTGAGCCCCACGGACTCCGCGACGCCCCCGGCGAACGACGAGGCGTCGAGCACGACGGGCCCGTCCTCGGTCCAGAGCGCGAGCGTGACGGACCGACCCGCGTTGCCCGCCTCGGCGATGACGGTCCGCGCTCCCTGGGTGCGCCACTCGTAGCCGCCGATCCAGGTCTCGGCCTGGTCCTCGCGGCCGACCGCCACGCCCACGGCGCGGAGCATCTCGGGCCAGCCGGCGTCGTCCCGCGCGACGAACGTGGGGGCGATCGCCTCCAGGCCCGCGAGCACGTCGGGCGCCGTGGCATCCCCCGTGACCACGAGGTCGGGCTCGGCGATGAGCACGGCGCCGACGTCCGGGGAGTCGGGCAGGCCGGCGTTGACGAGGTACGTCAGCTCGGGCTTGCGGTCCTGGAGGTACGCGGCGGCGGTGCGCTGGTGACGTCCGAGGCTGATCCCGACCGGCTCGACGCCGAGGATGAGCGCCGCGTCGAGGATCTCCTCGTTGAGGGTCGCGACGCGCTGCGGGTACTCCGGGACGACGACCTCGCGGCCCACGTCGTCGAGCACCGTGCGGGTCGTGAGGTCCGCGGTGGTCGTCTCGGGCGAGGCGGACACCGCGGCCGACGTGGCGGGCGGCTCGTCCGCCGAGCAGGCCCCGAGCAGCAGGGACGAGCTCACGAGCAGCAGGGCGAGGGTGGTCGGGGCAGGTCGACGGCGCATCTGGACCTCTGTCAGGACGGGCGGGTCGTGGCACGCCGAGCCGGCGGATGTGACAGACCGCGCAAAAGTGAGTAACCTCTCATTTGCGACGCCTCTGGCGTGCGCCGATCCTGCCGACCCCAGAACGGGCCGGACGTGGACAGCACGAATCCCCCTGAGGCACACCTGTGGCGCCGCACGACCCCGAACGGGTGCGTGCACGGCGGAGTGCACGCCGCACCGGCGGCGGTCGGTCGCAGGCTACCGCCCTCGCACCACCCGGACGGCCGTCGTCCATCTGGGGGACGCACAGGCCCGCGGGTGGCTCCGACGAGCCGGTGCTAGGTTCCCAGCCGCGGGCTGCGCACGGCAGCCGGACGACCCCGGTGCGGCTGCGGGCCGGCGACAGACCGGTGAGAGGCGACGATGACCGGGTCACCGACCGACCTCCCGCGCTCGACGGCCCACGGGACCGTCGAGCGCCTCGTCGAGGTGCCGCCCTCGCCCGCACCGACCACGACGACCGCACCGACGCCCGGAACCACGGAGACCTCCCAGCCGACGCCGTCGCCGACGACGACGGCCGACGAGGCGGTGCCGGGCCCGGTCCCCGAGCCGACGGCCACCCCCTCCCCGACCGGCACTCCGGTCACCACGCCGACCGCGCCCGAGCCGACGCCGACGCCGGCACCGACTCCGGCCGGGTCACCCGCCGAGCTCCCGGCCCCCGTGCCGACGTCGATCGCGCCCGTGTGGACCGACCAGCCGAGCGTGGCGGCGTCCACCATCCCGACCGGCGCCGTCGTCACCGCCGCGCTGGTGCTCGTCGTCGTGCTGGCGGCGATCGCGCTCGCGCTGCTCGGCCGGCGCCGACGCGCGGGCACCGACGGGTCCGTCCGGGCGGACGCGCTGCGGGCGGACGGGCTGCCGGCGGGCGGCTCGCCGTCGAAC
>NZ_JBFTER010000153.1:0-8524 GCF_047229345.1 Cellulomonas jepli
CCGCTGGCGCGGGGACAGCAGGTGCGGGGGCAGCGGGTGCCGGCACCGCCGGGGCGGCCGGCGCGGCGGCCTTCGCGTCGAGCTCGCGCGCCACGTGCTGGCCCGTCTCCAGGAACTCCCGCAGCTGGGCGGGCGTGCCGGCGAGCGCCGCCTGCGTCGCGGCCCAGAGAGCAGGACTGGAAGCCTCGGTGATCGTCGCGAGGATCCGCGCGCCCGCGAGCCGGTCGTCCTTCTCGCGGGCCGCGAACTGGCCGGTGGCGATGAACTCGCGCAGCTCGGCGGGCGTGCCGCCCAGCGCAGCCTGCACCGCGGCATACAGCGTCGGGCTCGTGGTCTGGTCGATGTCCCGGAGGATCCGCGCGGCCGCCAGCGTGTCGTCGGCCGTGCGCGCCTGGTGCTGGCCGGTGGCCAGGAACTCGCGCAGCTCGGCGCGGGTGCCGCCCAGCGCCTCCTGGACCGCGGCGTACAGCCGCGGGCTCGTCTCCTCGTCGATGCTCGCGAGGATCGCAAAGGCCGCGAGCCGCTCGTCGAGGGCACGCGCCGCGTCGAGCCCCGTCGAGAGGAAGACGGAGAGTGCGTGCGGGTCGCTGCTGGCCAGGGCCTTCTGGGCAGCCCTCGCGACCGTGCCACCGGCGCCGTCGAGGACGTGGAGGACGCGCTGGCGCTCGTCGGCGTACCACGCGGCCTCGTACCCGCCGTCGACGAAGGCCCGCAGCTCCTCGTCGGTACCGGCGAGAGCGGCCTTCGCCGCCGGCGGCATCGACGCGCCCGGGCCCGCCGCAAGGACCTCGGCCCAGGCGCGGTACTCCGCGTCCGTCGTCCCGTCGAAGCCGGCCTCGACGAACGCCCGCAGCTCGGCGGTCGGGTCCGCTTCCGCGGTGGCGGGCGACACCCCCGCACCGAGAGCCAGCACGAGCATCACCACAGCAGCGCCCAGCGAGCGCATCACGTTCCGCACCAGCACACATCCCTCGTCGTCCACGGTCGGGACGGAGGCACGGCGCCCCTGCGGACGGCCCCCAGCCCGCGCAGACCCTACCGCCCGACGACGCTTATGCGAGGTTCGTCCCGGTGGCGCGACGGTGACGTCCTCGTGGCGGAACGGTGACGCGTCCACGGGTGCGACGAGGCGCAGCCCCGTCCCGCACGAACAACGGTCCCGCCGGCGAGGACGGGCCCGACGCCGCCCGGCGCTCGGCCGGGTGGGGACGTCGGGCCGCCCTCGCCGGCGGGACCGCTGCCGTCACGACCTCGGTCGCGGCGGCTTCCTCGTCTCGAGCGCGGCGACGGCGTCGACGAGGGCCGACGTCGCCTCGTTCACCTTGGCTTGGGAGCCGCCCCGGGCGAGGACGGCCTCGGCGCGGGCCAGGGCCTTCCGCACCGCGGCGGCGCTCTTGCCGGTGTAGGTGTGGCCGCGCAGGTCGAGCGCCTCGGCGACCGCGACGGCCTCCGCGAGCTCCGAGGTGTCGGTGATCTGCCCGCGGACGCCGAGCCAGCGCTCCGGGTCGGCGACCGCGGCCGCCCCGAGCTTCTCGGAGAAGTCGCTGTTGAAGATCAGCGGGTTGTGGGTGGACCGCCAGCTCAGCTCGTCCGTCAGGCCCCAGAACGTGACCCGGTCGATGTCCGTCGAGTACGCCTTGTACACGGCGAAGTACTCGGCGAACCGCTGGGCCTGGATCGCCTCGAGCTCGGCGCGGTTCGTGATCTTCCCGATCCAGTACGTGAACTCGTCCCGCGAGATGCGGTCGGCCACGGACGGGTCGGTCAGGTCGCGGTAGAGCGTCCGGTCGTCGCCCTCGGGCTGGCCGTTCCACGCCTCCCAGACCTGGAGGTCGAGCTCGCTGATGTCGGCCGTCATGCCGGCCTCGGTGATGAGCTGCAGCGACCGCTCGACCGAGGCGGTGTCCGAGCACGCACCGGGGCGCCACTCCTCCGCGGCGTCGTCCGACAGCCCGGGCAGGCGCGTGTGCTCGGAGCAGGCGAACGCCGGCGTCTGGTTGAGGTAGTTGTGCGACTGGAGCCCGATCGTCTCGACGAGCAGCCGGGGGTCCTGGGGGTGGTTCGCGGCGTACCGCGCGTTGAGGTCCTTCGCCATCGCGACGATCGCCTCGCCCTTGCCCTCCGACTGGAAGACGTTGAAGTCGTTGTAGACGAGCCGGACCTCCGGCGCGTACGTGCGCGCGAAGACGAACGCGTCGTACAGGAAGTCGGCCGGGCTCTCGCCGGCGGAGGCGTTCAGGCCGTTCGCGTAGGCCGAGTACCAGAGGGACGAGCCGCCGTTGGGGCCGCCGCGCAGGAAGTCGCGCCAGTCCTGCGTCTCGGGGTCGAACTCCTCGAGCCCGTCGACGAACGCCTCGTTGACGACGTCCCAGGAGACGGCGCGGCCCTGGAAGTGGGTCAGCACCTGCTCGATGTAGCGCTCCATGTTCGAGCGGGCCTGCTCACGCGTGCCGCCCGTCGGGCCGCTGTTGAGGCGTGCCGGCGACTGCCCGTGCCAGACCAGCACGTGGCCGTGGACGTCCATGCCACGCGCGAGCGTCTCGTCGACGAACGCGTCGGCGGCCGTGAAGTCGAACGTGAAGTCGCCCGTCTCGGGGTCGATGTTCTCGTTCGGCAGCAGCTGGTCCGGCTTCATGGCGTTCTCGGCCGTCATGACGTCGTAGTGGCGCGCGACCGTCGCCTCGTTCGGCGACCCGGGCGCGTACGTCTGCGGGCCCGACCAGATGTTGCCCACGTCGAAGTGGTCGCGGTAGACGTCCTTGAGCGGGGCCATCTGGCGGCGGAACGTGGTGTCGAGGACCACGTCGCCCTCGGGCATGGTGAACGAGCCCACCCGGGCGCCGATCCAGCCGAGCTCGTCGGAGCTCCACCCGCCCCACACGTGGGAGCGCGCCGGCGTCGCCGTGAGCTCGACCGTCTCGCCGGCCTCGTAGCTGCCCTCGCCCGTGACGGTCCCGCGCCCGGCGACGTGGATCTCCACGTCGTACGTCTCGTCCGCGACGGCACCCTGGGCGGGTCCGGCGAGGCCGACCGCCGCGAGCACGACCGCCGTCGCCGCTCCTGTCCATCGCGCCACCCAGCGCCGTCCGTCCTGCGGCGCCGCCTCGGGTGCACCGTCACGTCGTCGTGCGGCAAGCGTCCTCATGCGTCGTTCCTCTCGCTGGTCCCCCGGGGTCGGCCGGCGGCGGCGGGCGCCCCGTCGGTCCGACGTCTGGTCACGTCCCTGTGCCAGGTGTCCCGAGGCCGCCCGGTGGTCGGCGCAGCCTCGTCGCTGGCGCAGTCCGTCGACGTCGTCCGCCCGGGAACGGCCGCATCGCTCCTACACCGGTGTAGGAGAGACGCTCGACGATAACGTTTTACACACCCGGATGAGTGACACCGTAAGGAGACCGTCGGGCACGGGTCAAGACGACCGAGCGGTCGATATCTCCCGCACCGGCGCGCTCCTACACCGGTGCACACGAACCGTTTCGTAGGGCTGGCCGCGGCCGCCGGACACGTGCCACAGTGGCGCTCTCGCGGATGTTAACGCTCACACCCTGTCCCGGTGCGGCGGCGCATCCTCCCCACAGCGCAGTGGTCCAGGAGACAGCGATGACCGACGACGACGTCGACACGCAGCACCGACCGGCGGGCACCTCCCCGCGCCGCGCCCACCCGAGCAAGCCGCGCCCGAGCCGGTCCCGTCCGCGCCGGTCCCGTCCGCGCCGGCCCCACGTGCGCCGGTCCGACCTGGGCCGGCTCTGGACCGCCCTCGGCGTCGCCGTGAGCCTGGCCGCCTCCGGCGCGCTCGCCGTGGCCGCCGCACCAGCCGCGCCCGCGGCGACCCCGGACACCTCGGCGACCTACGCGCTCGTCAACCGGGGCAGCGGCAAGGCGCTCGACGTGTACAACTTCGCGACGAGCGACGGCGCCCGGATCACGCAGTGGACCCGGGGCGACGGCGTGAACCAGCGCTGGCAGCTCGTGAGCTCGGGCGACGGGTACTACCGCATCCGGTCCCAGCACTCCGGCAAGGTCCTCGACGTCTCGGGCCGGTCGCTCGCCGACGGCGGCCCGGTCGTCCAGTGGACCGACACGAACGGCACGAACCAGCAGTGGCGGCTCCAGGACACCACCGACGGGTACGTCACCCTGATCAACCGCAACAGCGGCAAGGCGCTCGAGGTCCAGGGCGCGTCCACCGCAGACGGGGGGAACATCGTGCAGTACTCGAGCTGGGGCGGGACCAACCAGCAGTGGCTGCTCGCCCGTGTCGGCGGCGGGACGCCCACCCCGACGCCGACCGCTCCCCCGCCGGGGACGTTCACCAACCCGGTCGTCTGGCAGGACTTCGCCGACGGGGACATCATCCGCGTCGGCGACGCGTACTACTACTCGGCGTCGACCATGCACTACTCGCCCGGCGCCCCGGTCCTGCGGTCCTACAACCTCGTCGACTGGGAGTACGCCGGCCACTCCGTGCCCCGGCTCGACTTCGACGACGCCGGGTACGACCTCACCGGCGGGCGGAAGTACGTCAAGGGCATCTGGGCGTCGACGCTCGGGTACCGCCCGAGCAACCGCACGTACTACTGGATCGGCTGCACGGAGTTCAACCGCACGTACGTCTACACCGCGTCGGCGGTCGACGGCACGTGGACCAAGAAGGCCCGGCTCAACCAGTGCTACTACGACGCGGGCCTGCTGGTGGACACCGACGACACGATGTACGTCGCGTACGGCAACGGCACGATCAGCGTCGCGCAGCTCAACGCCGACGGCACCGCGCAGGTGCGGGCGCAGCAGGTCTTCCAGACCCCGGCGAGCGTCGGGACCCTCGAGGGCGCCCGGTTCTACAAGCGCGGCAGCTACTACTACATCTGGCTCACCAGGCCCGCGAACGGCCAGTACGTGCTGCGGTCGACCTCGCCGTTCGGGCCCTACGAGATGCGGCAGGTGCTGCTCGACCTGCCGGGCCCCGTCCCGGGCGGCGGGGTGCCGCACCAGGGCGGCCTCGTCCAGACGCAGGCCGGCGACTGGTGGTACATGGCGTTCACCGACGCGTACCCCGGCGGACGGGTGCCGACGCTCGCGCCGATCACCTGGAGCCCCGACGGCTGGCCGTCCGTGCAGACCGTCAACGGCCGCTGGGGTGCGACGTACCCACGACCGAACATCTCGACGACGAGGACGGTCGCCCCGATGACGGGGAGGGACACGTTCGCCGGTCCCGCGCTCGGCCACCGGTGGGAGTGGAACCACAACCCCGACACGAGCCGGTTCAGCGTCGGGAACGGGCTGCGCCTCCAGACGGCCACGGTCACGAACGACCTGTACGCCGCGCGCAACACCCTGACGCACCGCATCCAGGGCCCGTCGTCGACGGCGACCATCGAGCTCGACCACGCCGCGATGGCCGACGGGGACCGGTCCGGCCTCGCGATGCTGCGGCAGTCGTCGGCGTGGATCGGCGTGGTCCGGTCCAACGGCGCGACGCGGGTCGTGATGACCGACGGGCTGACCATGAACAGCTCGTGGGCGACCACCGGGACCGGGACCGAGCGCGCGTCGGCGCCCGTGTCCGGCGGGCGGGTGTGGCTGCGCGCGACGGCGGACATCCGGCCGGGCTCGGGGCGGACGGCGACGTTCTCGTACAGCACCGACGGGACCACGTTCGTCCCCCTCGGGCCTGCCTTCGTCCTGAACAACGAGTGGCAGTTCTTCATGGGCTACCGGTTCGGGATCTTCAACCACGCGACCCGGGCCCTCGGCGGGGCCGTCACCGTCCGCAGCTTCGACCTCACCACGCCCTGACCTTCACCGACCCGACCGACTGCACGAAGGAGTGCACGATGACGTCTGCGACTGCTCGTCGCTGGGCCGCGGCCTGCGTGGCGACCCTGTCCCTGCTCACCGCCGGTGTCGCCGTGGGCACCGGCCCGGCGGCCGCCGCCGGTCCCACGGCCGCCGCCGCTCCCCCGCCCACCGTCGAGGAGCCGGCGCCGCTGCCGCCGCTGGGCTGGAACAGCTGGAACACCTTCTACTGCGGCATCGACGAGGGGATGGTGCGCCAGACCGCGGACGCCATGGTGAGCACGGGGATGGCTGCGGCCGGCTACCAGTACGTCGTCGTCGACGACTGCTGGATGCGTGACACCCGCGACGCGAACGGCAACCTCCAGCCGCGGGCCGACCGGTTCCCGTCGGGCATGAAGGCCCTGGGCGACTACATCCACGGCAAGGGGCTCAAGTTCGGGATCTACCACGCGCCGCGGGAGAAGACCTGCGACCAGTACTTCGGCAACCGGCCCGGCACGTCGTCGAACGGCTACGAGACGCGGGACGCGAACCTCTTCGCGTCCTGGGGCGTCGACTACGTGAAGCACGACTGGTGCGACCCGCGCGGCTCGGTGACCGAGCAGGCGACGCTGTTCGCGCGGTTCGGCGCGGCGCTCAAGGCGACCGGGCGCCCGATCGTCTACTCGATCAACCCGAACAGCGCGCACGCCAACACCGCGCCGACCTACTCGGGCTGGGGCGGCTTCGCGGACCTGTGGCGCACGTCCGAGGACCTCGACGACGCGTGGTCGACGGGCTGCGCGCCGACCGCCGACTGCTTCGTCGGCATCACCGAGGCGCTCGACATCGTCGAGCCGATGCGCGAGTGGACGCGGCCGGGGCAGTACAACGACCCCGACATGCTCATGGTCGGGGTGCGGGGAAGCCTGACGCCGACGGAGAACCGCGCGCACATGAGCATGTGGGCGATGCTCAGCGCGCCGCTCATCGCGGGCAACGACCTGCGGAGCATGAGCGCCGACGTGCGCACGGTGCTGACGAACCGCGACGTGCTCGCGATCGACCAGGACCCGCTCGTCCGGCAGGCCGACCGGGTGCGCGACGACGGGGACGCCGAGGTCTGGGCCAAGCCGCTCGCCGATGGCTCGGTCGCGGTCGCCCTGCTCAACCGCGGCGGCGGGGCGCGCTCGATCTCGACGACGCTCGCGCAGGTCGGCGCCGGCTCGGGGACGCACACCTACCGCGAGCTGTGGACCGGCGCGACGGGGACGACCACCGGGTCGCTGACCGCGCAGGTCCCCGCGCACGGGGTCGCGCTCTACCGGGTCACGCCCGGCGGCGTCGTGACGCCGCCGACCGGGAGCACGCTCGTCAGCGCCGCGTCGGGCCGGTGCCTCGACGTCCCCGCGAGCGCGACCGCGAACGGCACGGGCCTCGTGATCTGGGACTGCGGCTCGGGCGCCAACCAGCGGTGGACCGAGACCGGCGGCACGCTGCGATCGCTGGGGAAGTGCCTCGACGCACCGCCGAGCGCGGTGGCCGGGACGCGCGTGCAGCTGTGGGACTGCAACGGCGGCACCAACCAGCAGTGGACGGCCCAGGGCGACGGGACGATCCGGGGCGTGCGGTCCGGGCTGTGCCTCGACGTCGACCGGAACCTGACCGCGAACAGCACCGCCGTGCTGCTGTGGCACTGCACGGGGGCCGCGAACCAGGTCTGGTCGCGGCGGTAGGGACGCTCCTGGCGGGGCCGAGGTCCGCGAGCGCGGCGGACCCGGCTCCGCCCGGTGGCGGCCCGTGCGGTGCCCACCGCCGCGGTCCCCGACCACACGTCACGGGTCGACGGGCAGCACTGAGGGCGGGCGTGCCCGTTCAGACGCACGACGTGCCCGAACGTGCGCGGGACGCGGGCACGGGAGCGGGAGGTGCGCGGACGACAATCGGGGGACGAGCAGCTCTCACCGAGGAGGCGCGCATGCGCGCGTTCGGACCGCCGCGCACCGCACACCCCGCGCCGGGGCCCGACGCCCGGCGCGACGACCCGGAGGCCGGCCTGGTGCACCTGCAGCGCCAGGCCGGCAACCGGGCGGTCGCCGCCGCCGTCGCGCGGCTGCACACCGGTCCGGGCACGCCCGTGGTCCAGCGCGACCTCTCCGACGACGAGGCGCTCGAGGCCACCCGCGGGCTCCCCGCACCCGTCCAGAGCGGGAACGGCGGCGGGGCCCCGCTCGCGGACGACGCGCACCGCCGCGAGTTCCTGCGAGCCGGCCGCGAGTGGTTCGGCTCCCACGACGCGACGATCGCGCACTTCCGGGCGATCAGGGCCACCGCGGTCCCGGGCTCACCGCAGCTCCACCCCGACGCCGCCGCGCGGCTCGAGGCGGCGGCCGCCGAGGTGGGCGGACGCGTGCCGGCCAGCTCGACGGCGTTCGCGCTGCGCTCACGGTTCACCGCGACGACCCACCTGGGCGGGGCGTCGATGCACACGCTCGGGTACGCGATCGACTACGACGCGTACAACATGCCGCGGATCGGGCGGAACGAGACCGCCGAGCTCGTCGCCACCGTGATGGGCGCGCCCAGCAACCTCCGGCTCGGCGAGTACAGCGCCCGGCGCGGCACCATCGAGCGCACGGGCGACGCCACCGCGGCGGCTGCTGCAGCAGCGGCTGCCGCACCGGCACCCGCACCGGCAGGGCCGGACGGCGGGGCAGCCGCAGGTCCCGTGCCGGCGGGCCCGGAC
>NZ_JBFTER010000154.1:0-8399 GCF_047229345.1 Cellulomonas jepli
CGTCGAGGACATCCAGACCAACACCGCGACGGTCGCGCGCGGCATCGAGGCGATCACCGCGCGCCGGTCAGCCGCCGCCGCCGGCGCCGCCCACCCGCCCGCGCTCGTCGAGGATCTCGACCAGACGACCGACGCGATCGGTCATGACCGCGTCGACCCCGAGGTCGAGCACGAGGCGCAGCTCGGCGTCGGTGTTCGGCGTCCAGCAGCACGTGCGGATGCCGAACGCCGCCATGGCCTCGACGGTCGCGGGTGCCAGGAGCTTGAACCACGGGTTGTAGAGCTGCGGGCGCAGCTGAGCGAGCAGCCGCACGTCGGGCAGCGACAGGGTGTCGTCGTTGAGGTAGACGGTCGCGCCGGGGTCGGCCGCCCGGATCTCGAGCAGGCCGTCGGTCGAGCCGCAGAACGCCGTCGCGTCCGCGCGGGCCTCGCGCACGACGCGGAGCGCCGGCAGCGCCGCGACGGGGTGCTTCTGGTCCAGCACGAGCGGCACGCCCGCGTCGTCGGCGACCTCGAGCAGCTCCGCGAGCCGGGGGACGCGCACGTCGCCGTCGCCGAGCCGGGCGATCTCCGGCCACGTCAGCGCCGCGACCGGGCGGGGGTCGTCCCACAGCCGGGCGAACGTGTCGTCGTGCACCACGACGACGGTCCCGTCGGCCGCCAGCTGGACGTCGACCTCGATCGCGTCGGCGCGCTGACGGGCCGCGGCGAGCACCGCCGCGACGGTGTTCTCACGGTGCTCGACCGGGTCGCCGCGGTGGGCGATGGCGAGCGGTCGGTCGGGAGCGGGCACGGTGTCCTCCGGTGTCAGGCGTCGGTGCGCAGCCCCGATCTCACACCGTCGCGCACGTCCTGGCCGGTGGGCGCGCCGCGTCGGCGGACCACCTGACGAGCACGCACGGTCGTCCGGGCGGCGCGGGACGGTAGTTTGGGCCCATGCCTCGCGCCACCTCGTCCGCGCGCCCGTTCGGTGCCGTGCTCACCGCCATGGTCACGCCGATGACCCCGGACGGTGCGCTCGACCTCGACGCGGCCGTCCGCCTCGCGACCCACCTCGTCGATCACGGGCACGACGGCCTCGTGCTCAACGGGACGACCGGTGAGGCGTCCACGACGCACGCCCCCGAGAAGGCCGAGCTCATCGCCGCGGTCGTCGGGGCCGTCGGGGACCGGGCGAGCATCGTGGCGGGCGCCGGCTCGAACGACACCGCGCACGCCGTCCGCATGGCGGAGCAGGCCGCGGACGCCGGCGCGCACGGGCTGCTCGTCGTGAGCCCCTACTACTCGCGCCCGTCGCAGGAGGGCGTGTACCGCCACGTCGTCGCGGTCGCGGACTCGACCCCGCTGCCCGTCATGCTCTACGACGTCCCGGGGCGCACCGGGGTCCGCTTCGCCGCGGACACCCTCGACCGCCTCGCCGCGCACGACCGCGTGATCGCCGTCAAGGACGCGTCGGGCGACCTCTACGCGAGCCTCACCGCGATCGAGCGGACCGGGCTCGCCTGGTACTGCGGCGACGACAGCGCGTACCTCGCGATGCTCGCGCACGGCGCCGCGGGCGTGGTGAGCGTCGTCGGCCACGTCGCCGGCGCGCGCCTCGCCGAGGTCACCGCGGCGTTCGACGCCGGGGACCACGCCCGTGCCCTGCACGTCTTCCGGTCGATCGTGCCGGCGATCGACGCCCTCAACGGAGCCGGCTTCCAGGCGGTCGCCGCCAAGGCCGCCGTCGAGGCCCTCGGCCTCATCCCGAACCGACACATGCGGCTGCCGCTGGTGGCCGCCACCGACGACGAGGCGGAGGGGGTGCGCGCCGGAGTGCGCGCGGCCGGCCTCCTCGACGTCGTCCCCAGCTGACCCAGGAGAACCATGAGCCATCCCCACCCCGAGCTGACGCTGCCGCCCGCCCTCCCCGAGGGGGCGCTGCGCGTCGTCGCTCTCGGCGGGCTCGGGGAGGTCGGCCGGAACATGGCCGTCCTCGAGTACGCCGGCCGCCTGCTCGTCATCGACTGCGGCGTGCTGTTCCCCGAGGACCACCAGCCCGGCGTCGACCTGATCCTCCCGGACTTCGAGTACATCCGGGACCGGCTCGACGACATCGAGGCGATCGTGCTCACGCACGGGCACGAGGACCACATCGGCGCGGTCCCGTACCTGCTGCGCCTGCGCCGCGACATCCCGCTCGTCGGGTCGCAGCTCACGCTCGCGTTCGTCGAGGCGAAGCTCAAGGAGCACCGCATCAACCCGCTGACCCTCGCGGTCCGCGAGGGTCAGACGGAGCAGCTCGGCGTCTTCGAGTGCGAGTTCGTTGCCGTCAACCACTCGATCCCGGACGCGCTCGCGGTCGCGGTGCGGACCGGCGCCGGCACGGTCCTGCACACCGGTGACTTCAAGATGGACCAGCTGCCGCTCGACGGGCGCGTGACCGACCTGCGCGCGTTCGCGCGGCTCGGCGAGGCGGGCGTCGACCTGTTCATGGTCGACTCGACCAACGCGGAGGTCCCCGGCTTCGTGACGGGCGAGCGCGAGATCGGCCCGGTGCTCGACGGGGTGTTCGCCGACTCCGCGAAGCGCATCATCGTCGCGTCGTTCGCCTCGCACGTGCACCGCGTGCAGCAGGTGCTCGACGCCGCGCACGCGCACGGCCGCAAGGTCGCGCTCGTCGGCCGGTCGATGGTGCGCAACATGACGATCGCCGCGGAGCTCGGCTACCTCAAGGTGCCCGACGACGTCCTCGTCGACCAGAAGCAGATCGAGCGGCTGCCCGACGACGAGGTGGTGCTCATGTGCACCGGGTCGCAGGGCGAGCCGATGGCCGCGCTGTCGCGCATCGCGAACAACGACCACAAGATCTCGGTCGGCCACGGCGACACCGTGATCCTCGCGTCCTCGCTCATCCCCGGCAACGAGAACGCCGTCTACCGCGTCATCAACGGGCTGACGCGCCTCGGTGCGCGCGTCGTGCACGGCGGGAACGCCAAGGTGCACGTCTCCGGGCACGCGAGCGCCGGCGAGCTCCTGTACTGCTACAACATCCTCAAGCCGCGCAACGTGATGCCGGTGCACGGCGAGGTCCGCCACCTCGTCGCGAACGCGGCGCTCGCGGTCAAGACCGGTGTCCCGGCGGACCGGGTCGTGCTCGCCGAGGACGGCGTGGTCATCGACCTCATCGACGGGCGCGCGCGGGTCGTCGGCGCCGTGCCGTGCGGGTACGTGTACGTCGACGGCTCGAGCGTCGGGGAGATCACCGAGGTCGAGCTCAAGGACCGGCGCATCCTCGGCGAGGAGGGCTTCATCTCGATCTTCGCCGTCGTCAGCTCGGCCGACGGCAAGGTCCTCGCCGGGCCGCAGATCCACGCACGCGGCTTCGCCGAGGACGACGCCGTGTTCGAGGGCATCATGCCCGAGCTCGTCCAGGCGCTCGAGGACGCGGCCCGTGGCGGGGCCTCCGACACGCACCAGCTGCAGCAGGTCGTGCGGCGCATCGTGGGCCGGTGGGTGTCGAACCGCCTGCGCCGCCGCCCCATGATCATCCCTGTCATCGTCGAGGCGTAGCCGACGCGGCACGTCGGGGCCGGCAGGCGGACGGGGCTCACCTCGTCGCCTGCCGGCTCTCGTGCGTCCGGAGGCCCGGGCCCTCGGCAGGCCCCGGGGCTCCTCAGCCCGGGGCCGCCGTCCGTGCCACCTCGGGTGCGGCGGGCTCGGCCGTCGGCGGCCGACGGCGAGCTCGGCCCTGCACGGAGGCCGCCGCGGACCCGGCGACGATGAGCACCGCCGCCACGACCACTGCGGCCGTGACCGGCTCGTCGAGCACCACGGCGCCGAGCGCGACCGCGACGAGCGGGTTGATGTACGCCACCAGGGTCGAGCGCGCGGCGCCGACCTCGCTGATCAGGCGGAAGAACAGCACGAACGCGAGCGCGGTGCAGACGAGCCCGAGCGCCGCGAGCGAGCCCAGCGCCGCCGGCCCCGGCACCGGGTGCGGGCCGGTCAGCAGCACGATCGGCAGGTAGACCAGCGCCGACAAGGACAGGCACACCGCGGTCAGCGTGACGGCGGGGACGCCCTGCAGCGACCTCGCCGCGATGATCGGCGCCGCGGCGTACCCGAGCGCGGCGAGGAGCACCTGCGCGAGCGGCCACGCCTCCGCGGCCCCGGAGCCGGGCCCGGCGAGGACCGCGACCCCGGCGAGACCCACCGCGAGCCCGACCCACCGGACCCCGGCCACGGGCAGCCGGTCGCCGACGAGCCGGCCCAGCACGACGGCCATGATCGGGACGGTCGCGACGAGCAGCCCCGTGGTCGAGCTCGCGAGCGTCCGCTCGGCGTTCGACAGCAGGACCCACGGACCGACGATCTCGAGAGCGGCGAACGCGGCGACGGCGCGCCACCGCCCGCGCAGCGCGCGCAGGCCGTCGCCGCGGAGCGCGAACGGCAGGAGCACAACGGCGCCCAGCGCGGTCCGGACGAGCACGAGCATCGGCGGCGTGACGTCCTGGACCGCGACCTTGATGAGCAGGTACGGCACGCCCCAGATGATGCCGACGGCGACGAGCAGCGCCCAGCCGCGGCGGCTCATGCCCCGGCCCGCACGAGCGTGAGGCCGCGGTGCGCCGCGAGCCGTTCCTGCTCGGCCTCGACGGCCTGCTGCACCGCGGGCGGCCAGGGCTCCCAGGCGTCGACCACCACGGTGAGCCGGCGCCCGGAGGCCTTGGGCCGCCACGTGCCGAGCACCTCGCCGTCGACGAGCACGGCACCCGGGCGGCCGAGCGTGCGCCAGAGGTCCTTCTGCCGGGCGGGGTCGGCCACGAGGAGAGACCGGTCGCGCGCCTGCAGGTAGAGGTCGAACGGCCCGAGCAGGCGGACGACCGGAGCGCCGTCGCCCGCGCCCGCGCTCGTCCCGGCGAGCAGGGCGTCGGCGTCGGCCTCGAGGACCCAGCGCGTCTCGCCCTCGACGAGCACCTCGCGCACGTCGTGCGGCCAGCGCGCGACGACGTCCGCGAGCGTCGCGTCGAGGTAGCCCGCGACGTCGTGGGGCATCGCGGGTCCCAGGTGGTGCAGGTACGCGCGCACGACGTCGAGCCGCTCGACCGGCTCCGGCAGGGCTGCCGGTGCACCGGGAGCCGGAGCCGGGGACAGGTCGGCGACGTGGTCCGTCGGCCAGCCCGGGACCCGCCGCAGGACCGGCGGCGACGTCCCGGGCTCGAGCTCGAGGCCCGCGTGCAGCGCGGCCAGCCGGAACGGCATCTCGTACAGGTGCGTCGCGTCGCACGGGCGGCAGTAGCGCAGGTACGGCTCGGGCATCGCCTCCGTGAGCCGGGTCGACATCACGCCCTTGACGGTCGGCTCGACGACGATGCGGCGCATCTCCCGCGCGACGGCGGCCAGCGCGTCCGGCACCTCGATGCCCGCCTCGTGCAGCGGCTTGCTCGCGTCGTAGACGCGCTTGGCGGCGTCGGCAGGGGAGTAGGGGCGGAGCGCGACCTCGACGCCGGGCAGGTCGGCCCGGCGGTAGGCGTGCGGCGCACCGCGCACCGTCCACGCGAGGGCGAGCTCGGCGGGCCAGCGTGCGGCGTCGGCCTCGACGGGCACGCCGCGGTTGGCGAGCGACCACGCGGCGCCGCCGGTGCCCGTGTCCTGCACGCCGAGGTCGAGCACGTCGGCGTCGCACGGTCGGCGAGCCGCGTCCACGGGCCGGTCGAGCTGCTGGGCCCGGACGCGGTGCCGCAGGACCTGCGCCCGGCTGACGGGCACGCCTGTGCCGGTGCCCGACGCGGTGCCCCTGCCCGCCGCGGTGCCCGCGTCGGAGGCGGTACCGGCCTCGAACGCGGTGCTCGGGGCGGCCGCACGTGCACCCCGGGGGCCGCGCCGGTCGCCCCCGCCCGTCGTCGTCCCGCCCGTGCTCGTCGTCCGCGTGCGCGCCATGCCGCCACCTCCGGGGTCAGCGTGCCACCGGTGACCGACACGCGGCACGGGTCCGGGAGCCGTCCTGCGCCCCGCCGGCGACTTCGGCAGGACTTCGGCGAGCGGCGGCGGCATCTGGCCGTCGGCGCCTCCGGTGCCCCGCGGCGCCGACCGCAGCCGGCGCGCCACATGGGCCTAGGCGTCGTCCCGCGCGGTCGCGAACATCGCGGTCCCCACCGCACCGAGCGCGCTGCGGAACCGCTCGTCGTGCTCCGCCGGACCGCCGGGGAGCAGCCCGGCGAGCTCGAGCCCGACGAGCCCGTGCACGAGCCCCCAGAGCCGCACCGCGAGCTCGCGCGCGTCGCCGTCGCTCCGTGGTGCCCCGCTCGCCGCGAGGACGCGCTCGACCGCGTCGCGGAGCACCACGAAGGTCGGGTGCTCGGTCGCGGGGCCCTGCGTCGGCTCCTGCGCGCCCACGCGGGCCGCCTCGAACATCACGCGGTAGAAGTGCGGGTCCGTGAGCGCACTGGTGCGGTAGGCCACACCGAGCGCGAGGAGGTCCGCTCCAGCGTCGTCCGTCGCGTCGACCCGCGCGAGGTGTGCGGCGAACCGGCGGAACGCCTCGTCGCCGACCGCACGCACGAGCTCGTCCCGCCCGCCGAAGAGCGCGTAGACGGCCGACGCCGACGTGCCGGCGCTCGCGGCCACGTCGCGCACGCGCAGCGCGTCGACCCCGGCCTCGGAGATGGCGGTGGACGCGACCTCGAGCAGCCGCTCGCGCAGCGCGTCGTCGTGCAGTCGGGGGCGAGGCATGCGGCGAGTGTAGAGCGCTTGACGCCGGTTTACGAACGGTGTTCTATAACAGCGTTCGCAAACCGAGGAGGAAGCATGATCGAGCTGACCGAGGCCGCCCGGACCACCGCCGGGATCGTCGCGCTCACCGTCGTCGCGATCGAGTCGGGCGGGTACTTCCTCGTCCGGGTCGGGACCGGGAAGGTGCCCGTGACCGAGTTCCAGCGAGGCTTCTACCGCGCGGGTCACGCGCACGCCGGCGTGCTCGTGACCCTGGGCCTCGTGTGCCTCCTGCTGGGGGAGGCCACGGCGCTGTCGGGCGCCGCGCGCTGGCTCGCGCAGACCGGCGTGCTCGTCGCCGCCGTCGTCATGCCCATGGGGTTCTTCTTCTCCGCGGTGGGACCGGGCCGCGAGCGCCCGAGCCGGTGGGTGGTCCTGCTGCCGCTGGGTGCGACGGTCCTCGCCGCCGGCGTCGTGACGCTCGGCATCGGCCTGCTCACCGCCTGAGGAGCGCGCGCCCGCCGTGCCGGGGCGTGGACGTGCCGGGGCGTGGAGGGGCCGGCACGCCGCCGCCTCCGACACGCGTGCGGACCGGCGCTCCCGGCCGCAGGGCCCCGCCGCCGCTACCGTGAGGACCATGGCGACCCGTACGTCCTCCTCGACCCCCCGTGCGGGCGGGTCCGCCTCGTCGTCCCAGGCCCGGGGGACCGCCCGTACCGGTGCACGCGGCGCCTCCACCCGCCCCGCCGGCCGGGCGCCCAAGCAGCCGCCGCCGCCCCACCGCCCGGCCCTCCCGCTGCGGATCGTGCGCGGCGTGTGGATGGGCTGCGCGCACCTGCTGGGCGGCACCGCGCGCCGCGTCGGGCAGGGAGCGCGCGACCTCGACCCCGCGCACCGGCGCGACGGCATCGCGTTCACCCTGCTGGCGCTCGCCATCGTCGTCGCGGCGCGCGAGTGGTGGGGCCTGTCCGGGACCGCGGGCGACGTGATCCACGACGTCGTGGCCGGGACCTTCGGGCAGGTCGGCGTCGCGGTCCCGGTCGCCCTGCTCGCGACCGCGGTGCGCCTCATGCGCCACCCCGAGCTCGCGCAGGCCAACTCCCGCATCGGCATCGGGTTCTCCGCGATCGGGCTCGCCGCGTGCGGCGGGATCCACCTCGAGGCGGGGCTGCCAGCACCCGCCGACGGCTTCGGGCCCGTGCAGGACGCGGGCGGGGTGATCGGCTACCTCGTCGCGACCCCGCTCGAGAGCCTGCTCACCGCGTGGGTCACCGTCCCGCTGCTCGTGCTCCTCGCGTTCTTCGGCGTCCTCGTGGTGACCGCGACGCCGGTGCACCAGATCGTGCCGCGCCTGCGCGCCGGCTACGACCGGCTCACCGGCAACCAGCGCACGCTCGACGCGCCGCTCGACCCCGACGACGCCCCGCTCGTCATCCACGCCGGCCACAGCGCGCTGCCGGAGATCGAGGCGCCGCCCAAGAAGAAGCCGCGCGGTCGCCTCGGGCTGCGCAAGCCGCGCGCCGAGACCCCGCCCGACCTCGCGGACACCGAGCTGCTCGACGGCTACGAGGGCGACGAGGCGTTCGAGCGTGCGGCGATCGTGGCTGCGCGCGAGGAGGCCGAGCGCGAGGCCGCCGAGGCCGAGGCTGCCGCGCAGGCCGACGCGACGCCGACGACGGCGATGCCGGCCGCCGGCACCCCCGCCG
>NZ_JBFTER010000155.1:0-7435 GCF_047229345.1 Cellulomonas jepli
GGCTGCGGCGTCCGTGGCGCTGCTCGCCGCGGGGGCCGTGGCCGCGAGCGTGCTGACCGGGCCGGAGCCGCAGCCGCAGCCGGCGGTGCCGGAGCCGTCGGCGTCGGCGAGCGCGAGCCCGTCGGGCACCCCCACCTCGGACCCCACACCTACACCGACACCGGAGGCCACATCTGCGCTTGACGCCGCGGAGGCCGGTGCGCTGCGCGGTGTCATCGCACCGATCCCGGACGCACCGCGCGCCCTCTGGACAACGCCGCTCGGCTCGCTCGCCCCTGCGCCGGACGGCGAGCACCTGTTCGTCAGCCACGTGACGACCGGCTTCTACGCCCCCCACCACGACGTCGTCGACGCCGGGACCGCGTGGGTGTACGCGGTGGGCGCATTTCCCGAGCGGCACATCGTGGGCGTCGATCCCGTCACGGGAGCGCCGCTCTGGCGCCTGCCCTCCGAACCCGGCGTGCGCGCCACCACCGCGTGCTTCGGCGTGGACGCGGCGGGATCCATCGTGTGCACGGGCACGGACGAGGCCGGCGGACACGAGATCCAGCTCAGAGAACCCACGTCGGGCGAGCTCGTCAGGTCCATCGCGCTCGAGGGGGACGTCCACTCCACGGGCTACGCGAACGGCGTCGTCATCGCGCACGGACGCGTGGGCGTGTCCGGGATCTTCTGGCAGGGCATCGACGTGAGCGACGGGAGCGCCGTGTGGTCGCACGAGGCCGACGGGGCCGGTGATCCGGCGGAGCGGGGTACGCCCCCCGGTGGGGCGACGAACGTCGTGGGCGACGCGGCCCTGCTGATGGGCCATCGCTACAGCGTCTACATCGACGTCCGCACGGGCGAGAGGCTGGCCGCCGACGGCGAGGACGGACCGACGTTCGAGTCCATGACGCACGGGACGTACCGCGCGTCGGTCCTCACGGGCCGCGCGGCGGACGAGCTGAGCTTCGTCCCGACCGACCTGCAGGACGGCTACGGCGGCGAGGGGGAACCGTCCGTTCCCAGCACCGTGCGCCTCGAGGCACGGTCCACCGCGAAGGGCTCGACGCTCTGGACGTACGAGGCACGCGGCGCGGACGTGGTCGGGGTGCTCGACGACACGGTGCTCCTCCACGACTGGGAGGGGCTCGTGCTCGTCGACGCCCGGACAGGGGCGCGGAGATGGTCCACCGGGCACGGCCTTCTCCTCGCGTTCGACGGGACCCGCCTGATCGTCCAGCGGTTCAACGAGGGCGGCGGGGAAGCCACGCTGGATGCCCTCTCGGTCTCTGACGGCACCACGTCCTGGTCCGTCCCTGCCCCGAACGACACCTTGGCGGTCGTCGGCGACACGCTGTCGCGGGTCGCCTACAACGACCAGACCCTGAGCGCGATAGGACGGTGAGCCCGCCCGCACCCCAACTTCCCCGCCCCCGCGCGCGTTGTGGGGGTGAGGGCGCACGGAGCGGTCACCACCCGGTGACCGCCCGGCGCGACGACAGGAGGGGCGGCCCGTGCCGGAGTGGCAGGACGTGCTCGAGGAGGTGGTCCGTGACCGCCGGAGCTCGCTGGTCGGCTACGCCGCGCTGTTCACGCTGGACCGCTCGCTCGCGGAGGACCTGGTGCACGACGCGCTCGTGCGGACGTTCGCGAAGCCGCGCGACCTGGCGGACGTGCACACGGCCGAGGGCTACGTGCGCCAGGTCATCCGGACGACGTTCCTCGACCACGCCCGCAAGCAGCGCACGTGGCGGTCCAAGGCGCACCTGTTCGCGGTGACCGACGCCGCCGCGTCCCCGGAGCACGCGACGACGGCCGTCCTCGACGTGCGGGCCGCTCTCGCGACGCTGGCCCCGCGCGAGCGGGCGTGCGCCGTCCTGCGCTACTTCGACGACCTGCCGGGCGCCGAGATCGCGCACGCACTCGGGCTGAGCCCCGGAGCGGTCAAGCGCTACCTGTCCGACGCGACCGCCCGGCTGCGCGTCCTCCTGGGGCCCGACGCCCTGCCGCCGGACGGCGACCTCGACACGATCCCCGTGACCGGCACCGGACGGAGCCAGGCATGAGCCCGAACCTGCGCGACCTCCTGCACGAGCTCGCCGACCACGAGACGGCCGGCGCCGCCGCGGCCGCCCCCGACACGCGGACCGAGGTGCAGATGCTGACCCGAGAGATCCACGGGCGCCGGAGCCGCCGTGTCGCGGCTGTGGCGAGCGGTGCTGCCGCGGCGGTCGTCGCGGGCGTGCTCGTCGCCAGCGGGGTCGTGGGATCCCCGCGACCCGTGCCCGCGAGCCCGGAGCCGAGCGCAACCACGAGCGCGCGCCCGACCCCCGAGACAAGCCCGGAGCCGAGCGCCATCGTCGAGCCGGAGCAGGTCGACCCCGGGCCGCTCGTCGGCCTCGTCCCGTCGCTCGCGCAGGCACCCGAGGAGCGGTGGACCGTCTCGGTCGCCGATCTGGTCCCGGGCTGGTCGAGCGAGGAGGCCCCGCGGCTCGGCGACGTGACGCGGGGCAGCATCCTGCCGGGGGTGCGGACCATCGACGCGGGCGACGTCCAGGTCGCGCTCGTCGCGGACTGGTCCGGGCTCGAGCAGCACCTCGTCGGGATCGACGCCGCCACCGGCGACGTCCGGTGGAGCCGCCCCACGAGCGCGGTCGACGGGTACCGCGTCTGGACGTGCGCGGGGGTGAGCCCCGACGGGCTCGTGGTGTGCCACGGGCTCGACGAGAGCTCGGGCGCCACCGGCTCCGGGGTGGCGCTGCTCGACCCGGCCACGGGCACGGTGGTGCGGATGCTCCCGCTGAGCCGGGGCGCGGGCACGCTCGGCGTCACGGGCGGCGTCGTGCTCGCGCACGGGCCGATGACGGCGGAGACGGTCCTGGGCGTCGAGGCGATCGACCTGGCCACCGGCGCGCCGGTGTGGTCGCGCGAGCTCGCCGGCGTCGTCGCGGTCGAGGAGTTCGCTGGCGAAGTGGCCATCGGCGAGACCCGGATCGAGGGCGACCTCGTGCTGCTCACCGGCGCGGGCTACGCCGTCACGGTCGACCTCCGCACCGGCGACCCGGCGCCGACCACGCCGACCGGCACACCCGACGTGCACGGCCCCGTCCCCTGGGGTCACGACGTGCGGTCGGTCGGCCCAGGCGTGGTCCCACCGGCCCTGGTCCCCCGGGTCGAGGGCCGCGGGACGGACGCGCGGGCGCTCGGTGTGCGGGCGCTGCGGCCGGACGGGTCGGAGCTCTGGGCGCACGACGCGCCGGGCGCCGTGGTGAGCGGGCTGGTCGGTGACGGGGTCGTCGTGGGCCAGGACGACGGGCTCGCACTCCTCGACGGCGCGACCGGCGCGACGCGGTGGACCGTCGGCGCGGGTGACGTGCTCGCCTTCGACGGCACCCGGCTCCTGGTCTCGCAGGCGGACGCCGTCGAGGCGGTCGAGGTGTCGGACGGCTCGATCGTGTGGTCGATGCCGACGTCGGGGTCGTGCACGGCGACCGTCTGGCCGGGCGCGCCGACCTC
This sequence comes from Cellulomonas jepli, assembly GCF_047229345.1. Taxonomy (NCBI): domain Bacteria; kingdom Bacillati; phylum Actinomycetota; class Actinomycetes; order Micrococcales; family Cellulomonadaceae; genus Cellulomonas; species Cellulomonas jepli. The sequence goes on from NZ_JBFTER010000155.1 coordinate 3,499, forward strand.
CGTGCCGGGCACGATCCTGTGCGGCAGCGGCGACGCGCTGTCGCTGTTCCGGTAGGCCGCCGGACCTGCCCGGTCCCGCCCACGGCGAATCAGCGCGCGTCCACGCCCGGACAGCGGGGAGAATGGTCCGTCGTGAGCACTGCGCGCGAGGAGCGACCGGCGACGCCGGACGGGGCCGGGGGACCGGGCCGTCGTGGCGGGCGCGGTCGCCGTCGCGGGCCGCGGCGTCCTGACGGTCTACGGGCGAACGGGCCGCGCGCCGAGCAGGCAGCGCCGGAAGGTGCCGAGCGAGCGCACGTCGTCGACGAGCAGCGCAGCGAGGGGGGCCCCGTCGACGGGGGTCCCGTCGACGGGCCGCGCGTCGCCGAGGACGGCGTTCACCAGGACGAGCGCCGGACCCGTGGCGACCGGCCCGAGCGCCGCCGCCCGGACCGGGCCCGTGGCGACCGCCGGCCCGACCAGAAGCAGGGCGACGCCCAGCGCGCCCGCCGCGCCGAGCTGCGCCACGCCGTCGTCGTCCCCCCGATCACGTACCCCGAGCAGCTCCCCGTCTCGGCGCGCCGCGACGAGATCTCCGCCGCGATCCGGGAGCACCAGGTCGTGATCGTCGCGGGCGAGACGGGCTCGGGGAAGACGACGCAGCTGCCCAAGATCATGCTCGAGCTCGGCCGGGGGCGGGACGGCCAGATCGGCCACACGCAGCCCCGGCGGATCGCGGCGCGCACGGTCGCGGAGCGCATCAACGAGGAGATCAGCGGTCCGGGCGTCCCGCTCGGCGACCTCGTCGGCTACCAGGTGCGGTTCACGGACGAGTCGAGCGCGTCGACGCTGGTCAAGGTCATGACCGACGGCATCCTGCTCGCGCAGATCCAGCGCGACCCGATGCTGCGCGGCTACGACACGCTCATCATCGACGAGGCCCACGAGCGCTCGCTCAACATCGACTTCCTGCTCGGGTACCTCACGCGGCTGCTGCCGCAGCGGCCCGACCTCAAGCTCGTCATCACGTCCGCGACGATCGACTCGGCGCGGTTCGCGGCGCACTTCGCGGGTCCGCCGACGCCCGAGCACCCCGACGGCGTCCCGGCGCCGGTCGTCGAGGTCACGGGGCGCACGTTCCCCGTCGAGATCCGCTACCGGCCGCTGCGCGCGGACGACGCGCTGCCCGCGGGCGACGGGGACGAGTGGGACGACGACGGCACCGGGGCGGGCGGCGCGGGGTCCGACGGCGCCGCGCTCACCGGGCGCGCGTACCCGAAGGGCCGCCCCGCGACGGGCGCGTCGGGCAAGGCGAAGGGCAAGGGCCCCGGCCGCCCGCAGGTCGAGGACCGCGACCCGATGCAGGCGATCTGCGAGGCCGTCGACGAGCTCACCGCCGAGGGCCCGGGCGACATCCTCGTGTTCTTCTCGGGCGAGCGGGAGATCCGCGACGCGGAGGACGCGCTGCGGGCGCACCTCGGCGACCGGGCGGCGGACCTGCGGGGGCCGTCGGCGGTCGAGATCCTGCCGCTGTACGGGCGGCTCTCCGCGGCCGAGCAGCACCGGGTCTTCGAGCAGCACGGCACGCGCCGCGTCGTGCTCGCGACCAACGTCGCCGAGACGTCGCTGACCGTGCCGGGCATCCGGTACGTGATCGACCCCGGCACGGCCCGCATCTCGCGCTACTCGAAGGCGACGAAGGTCCAGCGCCTGCCGATCGAGCCGATCTCGCAGGCGTCGGCGAACCAGCGCTCGGGCCGCTGCGGGCGCGTCGCGGACGGCATCGCGATCCGGCTCTACTCCGAGGCCGACTTCGAGTCCCGCCCCGAGTACACCGAGCCGGAGATCCTGCGCACGTCGCTCGCGTCGGTCATCCTCCAGATGATCTCCGTGGGGGTCGCGGCGACGCCCGACGACATCGCGCAGTTCCCGTTCGTCGACCCCCCGGACGTGCGCTCGGTGCGCGACGGCGTGCAGCTGCTCACCGAGCTCGGGGCGCTCGCGCCGACGGGCGGGGCGCTCACCGAGACCGGGCGCGCGCTCGCGCAGCTGCCGATGGACCCGCGGCTCGGGCGGATGATCGTCGAGGCCGGGCGCCGGGGCGTCGCACGCGAGGTCATGATCATCGCGGCGGCGCTGTCGATCCAGGACCCGCGCGAGCGCCCGGTCGAGAGCCGCCCGCAGGCCGACCAGCAGCACGCCCGCTTCGCCGACCCGACGTCGGACTTCCTCACGTACCTGAACCTCTGGCAGTACCTCAAGGACCAGCAGGCGGACCTGTCCGGCTCGGCGTTCCGCCGCCTGTGCCGCTCGGAGCACCTCAACTACCTGCGCATCCGCGAGTGGCAGGACGTCGTCACGCAGCTGCGTGAGCTCGCGAAGCCGCTCGGCATCGTGGTGAACCCGCCGCGCCGGCGCGAGAAGGCGGGGAGCGTCGGGGTCGCGCTCGCCGGTGCGCAGGCCGAGCAGGCGCCCCGCCGACGGACCGCGCCCGGCGCCGAGCAGGCCTCGCTCGCGTCCGACACCGAGGGCGGCCCCGAGAGGCTGCGCCTCGACTGGGACGCCGACCGCATCCACCTCAGCCTGCTCGCGGGCCTGCTCAGCCAGATCGGCATGCAGGAGGCGACCGAGGTCACGCCGCCCGCCGGGAACCGCGGCCGCAAGGACTCCCCCGCCCGGCGCCCCGACCGCCGCGCCCGCAACGAGTACCTCGGCGCGCGCGGTGCACGGTTCGCGATCTTCCCGGGGTCCGGCCTGGCGAAGCGCCCGCCCGCGTGGGTCATGGCCGGGGAGCTCGTCGAGACCTCGCGCCTGTGGGGCCGCGACGTCGCCCGCATCCAGCCCGAGTGGGCCGAGGAGCTCGCGGGGCACCTCGTGAAGCGCACGTACTCCGAGCCGACGTGGTCGACCAAGCAGGGCGCGGCCATGGCGCTCGAGCGGGTGCTGCTCTACGGCGTCCCGATCGTCGCGCAGCGCCGGGTCCTGTACGCCAAGGTCGACCCCGAGCACGCGCGCGAGCTGTTCCTGCGGCACGCGCTCGTCGACGGCGAGTGGACCACGCACCACGAGTTCTTCCACGAGAACCGCCGCCTGCTCGCGGAGGCCGAGAGCCTCGAGGCGAGGGCCCGGCGGCGCGGGCTCGTGGTCGACGACGACGTGCTGTTCGCCTTCTACGACGAGCGCGTCCCGGCGGACGTGGTCTCCGCGCGGCACTTCGACACGTGGTGGAAGACCGCGCGCCGCACGCAGCCGGACCTGCTGACGTTCACGCGCGAGCTGCTCGTGTCCGACGAGGACGCGGTCAGCGCGTCCGACTTCCCCTCGACGTGGCCGCAGGGCGAGCTCGAGCTCCCGCTGACCTACCAGTTCGAGCCGGGCACCGAGGCCGACGGCGTGACCGTGCACGTCCCGCTCGTGCTGCTCGCGCGCGTGCGGCCCGAGGGCTTCGGGTGGATGGTCCCGGGCCTGCTCGAGGAGCTGGTCACGGCGACGATCCGGTCGCTGCCCAAGCCGGTCCGCGTGCAGCTCGTGCCCGCGCCGGACGTCGCGCGCGGCGTCGTGGCCTGGTTCCGCGAGAACCTCGCGTCGTGGCACGACACCGTGCGCGCCGCGGACCTCGCGCCGTCGTTCCACGAGGCGTTCGCGCAGGCGGTGCGCGCGCTCCGGGACGTCGACGTGCCGCTCGACGCGTTCGACGACGAGAAGCTGCCGCCGCACCTGCGCATGACGTTCCGGGTCCAGTCGGACCGGGGGGTCGTGCTCGACGAGAGCAAGGACCTCGTCGCGCTGCAGCGCCGGCTCGCGGCCCGGACGCAGGACGCCGTGAGCTCCGCGGTGCGGACCGCGGTGCGCGACGCGATGCGGGAGGCGGGGACGAAGGCCGGCGGACGTGCGGGCGGCGCGGGCGGCAACGGCGACGGGTCGGGCGCGGCGGCGCGCGGGACGACGGGTGCGCCGG
>NZ_JBFTER010000156.1:0-7016 GCF_047229345.1 Cellulomonas jepli
GCACCGTGGGTCGCACGGCGGCGCTGGCGCCCCGCACCGCACCGCTCGTCGGCGCCCCGAGCGGGTCCGGCCTCCGTGGCGCGACGGCGACGCTGACCGCACCGGCGCTCCAGCGCGTCACCGAGCCCGGTGCGGCTCGGCGCCCGAGCCCGACCGCCGGCGTTCTCGACGCGCCGGCCGGCAGCGTCCTCGTCGCTCCGACCGGTCCCGCACCGGCGGCCCCGACGCGGGACGCCGCGGGAGGACCACCGTGGCCCGTCGGCTCGGGCGGCACCGTGCAGCGCACCGGGCGATCGTCACCGCTCCCGCTCGTGGCGCCGGCAACGGCGGGGCCGACCCCGGTCGTCGACGCGGCGGTGGGCAGCCCGCCGGACGCCCCCCGCGTCGAGGTCCAGCGCTCCCCCGCCGACGCGGCACCCGCCCCGGAGCCCCCGCCCGGACCCGCACCCGGCCCCGCACCGTCCGCGTCCCCGGCGGCCGGGACGGCCGGCGCGCCGCCCGACGCGGCGTCCCCCGAGCAGCTCGACGCCCTCGTGCGCCGGCTCGTGGGCCCGCTGACCCGCCAGATCAAGGCCGACATGCTGCTCGACCGCGAACGCCGAGGACGCCGGACCGATGAGCGCTAGCCCCCGCGTGACCCACATCCCCGCCCAGCCGCTGGTCCTGGACGACACCTCGACGGCGGTCAGCGTGCGGTTCGTCGTGCGCATCGACGCCGAGTCCCTCGGCGCGTTCACCAGCTGCGAGGGCCTCGGCTGCGAGGTCGTCATGGAGACGCGCGAGGAGGGCGGCAACAACGGGCTCGTCTGGCAGCTGCCGACCCGCCTGAAGTACCCGAACATCAAGCTCTCCCGCCCGCTCGGCGCCGGCAGCATGAACGTCTCGGCGCTGTTCTCCCGCATGGCCACCGGGTACAAGCTCTCCACCGGGACCATCCAGGCGCAGACGGCCGACGGGAAGTCCGTCGCCACGTGGGAGCTGCGCGACGTGGTCCCCGTGCGGTGGACCGGGCCCTCCTTCACCCCCGACCAGCCGAAGGTCCTGATGGAGACCGTGGAGATCGCGCACCACGGCTTCGTCGCGGCCCCGGCGCAGAGCTGAGGCCGTCATGGGCGCCGCGACCGTGCTCTCCGCCGCCGGCGGCGGCGGGCTCACCGCGCTCGAGCAGGAGCCCGGCAACCTGCAGCACGCGTACCTCGAGATCTGCCAGCCGGCGGCCGACGGGTCGCTGACCAAGCCCGGCCCGCGCCTGCACAAGCTCATGTTCCAGTTCAACCCCAAGGAGCTGACGCTCGCGAAGAGCGCGTCGTGGGGGCGCGACACCAGCCGCAACAGCAAGAAGAGCGGACCCCCGCAGTACAACGGCCCGCAGCCCGCGAAGCTCACGCTCGAGATGTTCTTCGACGCGTCGGCCGAGCAGGACGACAAGGTCGTCAAGAACGTCGAGCTGCTGTTCGAGTGCTGCGTGCCGACGCAGACGACCCAGCAGCAGAAGAAGGGCTCCCCGCCGTTCGTGCTGCTGCGGTGGGGACCGCTCACCGGCTTCCTCGCCTACATCGCGAGCGTGCAGGCGAAGTACACGCTCTTCACCGCGAAGGGCCTGCCGATCCGCGCGGTCTGCACGGTCACGCTCGAGGAGCTCGCCGGCGAGAAGCCCGGGCAGAACCCGACGTCGGGCGGGCTCGTGCCCCGGCGCCTGCACGTCGTCGTCGACGGGGACAGCCTCGCGGGGGTCGCGTACCGCGAGTACGGGGACGCGGCGCTGTGGCGGGCGGTCGCGCAGGTCAACGGCATCGACGACCCGATGCGGCTGCGCCCCGGCCAGCACCTGCTGCTGCCGTCCCTCGACGAGATCGCCGGCCCGCGCGGCGCCGCGTCGCCGTCCCGTGCGCCGGAGCGCCACCCGCACAGCAAGGAGCCCGCCCGTGCCGCACGGTGAGGAGCACGCGAGCACGCCGATCGTCGAGGTCGCGGGCCGGCCCCTGCCGGACGACGTCGCCGCGCTGCTGGTGTCCGGGTACGTGGACGACAGCTCGAACGTCCCCGACCTGTTCGTGCTGCGGTTCAGCGACCCGGGCACGGTCGTGCTGACGAAGGCCGGCATCACGATCGGCGCGAAGCTGCGCCTGCTCGTGCAGACCAGCGCGCCCGGAGGTCCGGTCCCGCTGCTGACCGGCGAGGTCACGGCGCTCGAGCTCGAGGTGTCCGCGGCGGGCACGCACACCGTCGTGCGCGGGCTGGACGCCTCGCACCGTCTCTTCCGGGGCCGCCGCGTCGAGGCGTACGTCAACGTCACCGCGGCCGACGTCGCGCGCACCGTCGCCCGCCGCGCCGGGATCGACGCCGGGACCATCGACGCGCGCGGCCCGGTGCTCGACCACGTCGCGCAGGACGGCATCGACGACTGGACCTTCCTGCGCGGGCTCGCCGACCAGGTCGGCGCGGTGCTCGCGGTCGTCGACGGCAAGCTGAGCTTCACGTCGGCGACGAAGGCGACCGACGCGCCGACCGGCTCGGCCGGCGCACGGCAGGACCCCCTCGTGATCGAGCAGGGGGTCAACCTGGTCCAGCTGCGGGCGACCGTCACCTCGGCGGGGCAGGTGCCGGACGTCGAGGTCCGGGGGTGGGACGTCACCGCGAAGCGCGAGCTCGTGGCGGTCGCCCCGGCCGGCAGCGCGAGCGCCGAGCTCGACGGGGTCACGCCGGCGTCGCTCGCCGCGACCTTCTCCAGCCCGCGCTACGTCGTCGCGGCGTCGACGTTCGACCAGCAGGCCCAGTGCGACGCCGCGGCGGCGGCCCTCGCCGACCACCTCGCGGGCGGCTTCGCGGAGCTCGACGGCGTCGTGCGCGGCAACCCCCGGCTCCGCGCCGGCACGGCGGTGTCGCTCGCCAACGTCGGTGCACCGTTCGAGGGCCGGTACACGCTGAGCGCGACCCGCCACGACTTCTCCCAGGACGCCGGGTACCTCACCTCGTTCACGGTCGGGAACACCTCGGAGCGCTCGCTGTACGGGGTCGCGACGGGCGCGCTGGGCGGGGCCGGCGCGCCCGGCACCCTCACCGGTGTCGTGACGGCGCAGGTCACCGACCTGAAGGACCCGGACGGGCGGGGCCGGGTCAAGGTCCGCTTCCCGGTGCTCTCCGACACGTACGAGAGCTGGTGGGCGCGCACGGTCCAGCCCGGCGCCGGAGCGGGACGCGGCACGGTCTGGCTGCCCGAGGTGGGCGACGAGGTGCTCGTCGCGTTCGGGCAGGGCAGCTTCCAGCAGCCGTACGTGCTCGGCGGCCTCTACAACGGCCGGGACCAGCCGGACAAGCCGTGGTCGGACCACGTGGGGTCCACGGACGGCGCCGTGACCCGCCGGGCCCTCGTCTCGCGCACCGGGATGCTCGTCGAGCTCCTCGAGTCGCCCGACGGCGAGCGGCTCACGCTCAGCACCGACGGCGGCGCGCAGGAGATCACGCTCACCCAGAAGCCGCAGGCCGGTATCACGATCGTCTCGAAGGGCTCGGTCTCGGTGACGGCCGACAAGGACGTCGAGGTGAGCACCGGGACGGGGAACGTCACCGTCAAGGGCGTCAAGGTCTCGCTCACCGCGACGGGGGCGCTCGAGCTCAAGGGCGCCACCGTCAAGGTCACGGCGGACGGGACCGCGGAGCTCTCGTCGAGCGGCGTCACGACCGTCAAGGGCTCGCTGGTCAAGATCAACTGACGGCGCCGCCACCGGGCGACCGGGGGCGCGCCCGTGGAGGGGGACGAGGGACGTGGGGCAGGAGTTCGTCGGCGCCGGCTGGGCGTTCCCGGTGCGCACCGACCCGACCGGGCGGATCGCGCTCGTCACGCGCGAGCGCGAGATCGAGGAGAGCATCCGGCTGATCCTCGCGACGTCCCCCGGCGAGCGGCCGATGCGCCCCGAGTTCGGCTGCGCGGTGCACGACTACGTGTTCGCGCCCGCGGACGCCGCGACCGCCGGGGACATCGCGTACGCGGTGCGGGTCGCGCTCGAGCACTGGGAGCCCCGGATCGACCTGGAGGACGTCGTCGTGCGCTTCGACGCCGTCGACGACGGCGTGCTGTTCATCGAGATCCACTACGCGCTGCGCGGCACGAACGACCCGCGCAACCTCGTCTTCCCGTTCTACGTGATCCCCGAGCACGAAGGTGGTGCGTGAGAGTGCTCCCCGCTCCCGACCTCGACGACCGGCGGTTCCAGGACCTCGTCGACGACGCGAAGCGCCTGGTCCAGCAGCGCTGCCCCGAGTGGACCGACCACAACGTCTCCGACCCGGGCGTGACGCTCATCGAGGCGTTCGCGTTCATGGTCGACCAGCTCGTGTACCGGCTCAACCGCGTGCCCGACCGGCTCTACGTGACGTTCCTCGACCTGCTCGGCGTGCAGCTGCACCCGCCGGCGGCCGCGACCGTCGACGTGACGTTCTGGCTGTCCGCGCCGCAGCCCGAGCCGGTCGTCGTGCAGCCCGGGACGGCCGTCTCGACGCGGCGCACCGAGGACGACGAGGCCGTCGTCTTCTCGACGCGCACGCGCCTGACCGTCCCGCCGCGCCGGCTCGTGCACGTGCTCACGCAGGCGGCGGGCGCGGAGCCCGTGCGCCACGACGACGACCTCGCCTCGGACGTCGACTTCCCGGCGTTCGCCCCGACCCCGCAGGTCGACGACGTCGTGCTGCTCGGGCTCGACGACGCCGCCCCCGGCTGCGCGGTCGTCGTCCGGCTCGACTGCGACGTGCACGGCGTCGGCGTCGACCCGCGGCACCCGCCGCTCGTCTGGGAGGCGTGGGACGGCTCGGGGTGGCGGCGCTGCGAGGTGGACAGCGACGCGACCGGGGGCCTGAACCGGCGGGGCGACGTCGTGCTGCACGTGCCCGCGAGCCACACGGCGTCGGTGGTGCGCCAGCTGCGCGCCGGCTGGCTGCGCTGCCGGGTCGTCGCGCCCGTCGAGGGCTACCCGGCGTACGGGGCCTCGCCGACGATCGGCGCGGCGAGCGCGTTCACGATCGGCGGGACGGTCCCCGCGGTGCACGCCTCGACCGTGCTCGACGAGGTCCTCGGCCTGTCCGAGGGCGTCCCGGGGCAGGTCTTCACGCTCGAGCACCACCCCGTCGTCCCCGACGGGCGCCGGTTCGTCGTCGAGGTCGCGGACGGGTCGGGCTGGGCGGAGTGGACCGAGGTCGACTCGTTCGCCGGCTCGGGCCCCGAGGACCGCGTGGTGCGCGTCGACCGCGCGACGGGCGAGGTCCAGCTGCCCCCCGCGGTCCGTGAGGCCGACGGCACCCTGCACGCGTACGGCGCCGTCCCGCCCAAGGGCGTCCCGCTGCGCGTGCCGTCGTACCGGACCGGTGGGGGCCCCGACGGCAACGTCGCCGCCCGGGTCATCGGGGTCCTGCGCACGCCCGTGCCGTTCGTCGACCGCGTCGAGAACCGCCGGGCCGCGCTCGGCGGGGTCGCCGGGGAGACCGTCGAGCAGGCCAAGGAGCGCGGGCCGCTCGCGCTGCGCACCCGCGACCGTGCCGTCACCGCGGAGGACTACGAGCAGCTCGCGCGGCGCGCCGCCCCCGGCATCGCCCGGGTGCGCTGCATCCCCGCGACCGCCGGACCCGACGCGCACGGGCTGCGCGTGCTGGTGGTGCCGTCCGCGGTGCCCGACGACGCGGGCGTGCTGCGGTTCGAGGACCTCGTGCCGTCCGACGAGGGGCTCGCGGTCGTCGCCCAGCACCTCGACGAGCGGCGGCCGGTCGGCGCGCGCGTGCTCGTCGAGCCGCCGTACTACCAGGGCGTCACGGTCGTGGCCCGGCTCACCGCCCGGCCGCGCGTCGCGACCGACGGGCTGCGCGCCGCCGCGCTCACCGCGCTGCACCGCTACCTCGACCCGCTCACCGGCGGGCCCGACGGCGTGGGCTGGCCGTTCGGGCGGCCCGTCCAGGCGGGCGAGGTCTACGCGGTGCTCCAGCGGCTGCCGGGGACCGAGATCGTCGACGACGTCCAGCTGTTCGCCGCGGACCCGCTGACCGGCGAGCGCGGCGAGCCCGTGCAGCGCCTCGAGCTCGACCCGCACGCGCTCGTGTTCTCGTTCGAGCACCGCGTGCGCGTCACGGCGGGGGTGTGACGTGCGCGGCACGGTGCCGGGGCTGACCAACCCGGTCGCGCTCGTCGACCGGCTCCCCGCGGTGTACCAGGACGAGGACTTCGTGCGGCGCTTCGTCGGCGCGTTCGACGAGGTGCTCGCCCCGGTGCTGCTCACGATCGACCGCCTCGAGTGCTACGTGGACCCGCGCCTCGCGCCGCCCGACTTCCTGTCCTGGGTCGGCGAGTGGGTCGGCATCGAGCTCGACGACGCATGGGGCCTCGCCCAGAGCCGCGAGATCGTCGCGGACGCCGCCTCGCTGCACCGTCGCCGCGGCACCCGCCCGGGGATCGAGGACGCCGTGCGGCTCGCGCTGGGTCTCGGCCTGTCCGACGACGCGGGCGCGCGCGGCGACGTCGAGGTCGTCGACTCGGGCGGCACGCGGTGGTCCGCGAGCCCCGGGGCGGCGCTGCCCGGCACGCCCGAGCTCGCGCTGACCGTGCGCGTGCGGGTCCCGGACCCCACCACCGTCGACATCCGTCGCCTCGACCGGGTCGTCAGCGCGGTCAAGCCCGCGCACGTCCCCCACACCGTGGTCGTCGAGGCCTGCACCGAGGAGGAGCCGTGCTGATCTGCACCACGTGCGGGACGCGCAACCAGGAGGCCGAGCACTTCTGCGCGGAGTGCGGTGCCTACCTGGCGTGGGAGGGCGAGCGCGTGGATGAGCCGGCCGCCGCCGGCTCCGTCCCCCCGCCCGCCGTCACGCCCACGCCCACCGCGAGCGTCCGGACCCCGTCGACCGGCAGGGCCGAGCCCGCCCCGGCCGCGAGCCCTGCGACGGCTGCGCCCTCGTCCGTGCCGAGGACGGCCGCGCCGGCGACCGTGGCCGCGAACGGTGCGGCGCCCGCGACCACCGCACCGACCGGCGCGGCC
>NZ_JBFTER010000157.1:0-6972 GCF_047229345.1 Cellulomonas jepli
TATACTAGACAGCCCCGGCCCCCGCCACCCCGCCGTCGGCCGCGACCGCCACGCCGGACGGCGCGACCGCCACGCCGGACGGCGCGACCGCCACGCCGGACGGCGCGACCGCCACGCCGAGCAGCGCCGGCGTCTGACCGGGCGAGGACGGCTCCGGGCGCGTGACCGCGCACCCGGAGCCGTCTAGCCTTCGCGGCATGGAGCTGCGCTGGGAGGAGTCCCGCGAGGCGTTCGCGGACGCCGCGGACTGGTTCGTGCGGACGGTCGGGCAGGTGGGTGACCGCTGGGGCGAGCCCGGCCTGGGGGAGTGGGACGTGCGCGCGCTCGTCGGGCACACGAGCCGCTCGTTCCTCACCGTCGAGGAGTACCTCGCGAAGCCGGCGGAGGCCGTCGAGGTCGAGTCGGCCGTCGCGTACTACCGGGTCACGCGGGAGATCGCCGCCGGGCCGGGGGTCGCGGACCGCGGGCGCGCCGCGGGGACGGCTCTCGGCGACGACCCCGCGTCGGCGGTCGGGGAGATCGCCGCCCGGGTCGGTGCGCTCGTCCGCAGGTGCGACGGCACCGAGCTGCTCACGTCGATCGCGGGCGGGATGCGGCTCGCCGACTACCTCCCGACCCGGACCTTCGAGCTCACCGTGCACACCACCGACCTCGCCGCGGCGCTCGGCGTGCCCGCCGACGTGCCCGCGTCCGCCGCGCGCCAGACCCTGGGCCTGGTGACGGCGCTCGCGGTCGAGGACGGGGCCGCCGCTCCGCTGCTCCTCGCGACGACGGGCCGGGGCCCGCTCCCGCCGGGGTTCTCGGTGGTCTGACCGTCCGTGTCGAGAACCCGCGGCCGGCTCCGTCCTGGGGGTGACGGTGCCACGCTGGGCACCACGACGAGGAGAGGGTGACGACATGACCCGGTACCTGCTGGCGGTCAACTTCCAGGCCGGCGCCGACGAGACGCCGATGTCCGAGTGGACCCCCGAGGAGATCGCGGCCCACCTGGAGCACTACCGCCTCCTCAACGAGGAGCTCGTCGCGAACGGCGAGCTCGTGGAGGCCACGATCCTCACGGGGCCGGACCTCGCGAAGATCGTGACGTCGGACGGGCGGCGCGCGCCGGTCGTGACGGACGGGCCGTTCCAGGAGTTCAAGGAGTGGGTCGCGGGCTACCAGATCGTCGACGTCGCGTCGGAGGAGCGGGCGATCGAGATCGCCGCACGCGTCTCGGCGGTGCCCGGGCAGGGCGGGCGTCCGACGCAGCAGCCCGTCCACGTCCGGCAGGTCATGGACGAGGGACCGTCGGGCGTCGACGAGATGCGGGCCTTCCTCGAGACGGCCGGCGGCGATCGCTGAACCTGGCCCCGGACGTCGAGGACCTGCTGCGCGCGCTCGCGCCGCAGGTCCTCGGCGTGCTCGCCCGCCGCAGCCACGACTTCGACGCCGCCGAGGACGCGGTGCAGGAGGCGCTCCTGGCGGCGGCGACGCACTGGCCGCGCGACGGGGTCCCGGACAACCCGCGCGGGTGGCTGCTGCAGGTGGCGACGCGCCGGCTCGTCGACCACGTGCGCGCCGAGGCGTCGCGCCGCCGTCGGGAGCTCCTCGCCGCGCAGCACGAGCCCGCCGGCGCCCGGCCGAGCGGCGAGGACGACACCCTCACGGTGCTGCTGCTGTGCTGCCACCCGTCCCTGACCCCCGCATCGGCCATCGCGCTGACGCTGCGTGCGGTCGGCGGGCTGACGACGGCCGAGGTCGCGCACGCGTTCGGCGTCCCCGAGGCGACGATGGCGCAGCGCATCAGCCGCGCGAAGCAGACGGTCCGGGCAGCGGGCGCGACGTTCGCGATACCGGCGTCCGACGCGCTGCCGGAGCGCCTGCGCAGCGTGCTGCACGTGCTCTACCTCGTCTTCAACGAGGGGTACACGACGACCCGCGGCGCGGACCTGCACCGTGTCGAGCTGAGCGACGAGGCGATCCGTCTCGCGCGGCTCGTCCACCGGGCCAGGCCGGGTGACGGTGAGGCGGCCGGGCTCCTCGCCCTCATGCTCCTCGTCGACGCACGGCGGCCCGCGCGGACCGACGACGCGGGCGACCCGGTGCCGCTGCCGCTGCAGGACCGGTCACGGTGGGACGCGGCGGCGGTCGAGGAGGGGCTCGCACTGCTGGACCGGGCACTGCGCCTCGGGCCGGCCGGCGAGTACGCGCTCCAGGCGGCGGTCGCGGCGGAGCACGACCGGGCGCCGAGCGCGGACGCGACGGACTGGCCGCGGATCCTCGCTCTCTACGGCGCCCTCGAGCGGCTCACGGGCAACCCGGTCGTCACGCTCAACCGGGCCGTCGCGGCGGCGATGGTCGACGGTCCGCAGGCCGGGCTCGCGCTGCTCGCGGGCCTCGACGACCGGCTCCCGTCGACCCACCGGCTCGACGCCGTCCGCGGGTACCTGCACGAGCTCGCCGGGGACGCCGCGTCGGCGCTCCCGCACTACCGGCGCGCCGCGGCGCTCGCGACGAACCTGCCGGAGCAGCGCCACCTCACGGCGAAGGTCGCGGAGCTCGGGCGCGCGACCGGGGCGGGCGAGGGCGGCGCGCGGGGCCCGCGGTAGGGGACGACGTGCTCGGGCGAGACGGTGGCCGCTCGTCCCCGGTGGCCGGCTGACGGCCGGTGGGTGCCTGCGCGCGGTGCGCCCCGGTGCCGACGGGCCCGAGGCGCACCGCTGCGGCTCAGGCCTTCGTGCGTGCGGGCAGGCAGAAGAGCGCGCCGCTGCCGTTCGCGTAGCCGGCGAAGTTGATCGTGTTGCGCGTCTGCGGGCCGAACGAGCCGTCGGCCGCGATGCCGTGGTGGCGCTGGACGTTGACGAGCGCGGCGCGGGTCGCGGGGCCGAAGGAGCCGTCGACGGCGATGCCCTGGCCGTAGCAGTTCCGCAGCGCGTCCTGCAGCAGCTGCACGGCGTAGTTGCGCGAGCCCGACTGCAGGTAGCAGCTGCGCACGATCGTGGACCCGCTCACGTAGGCCGGGACGCCGAGGTTGCCCTCGCGGATGTCGTGGTTGTTGCACTGCGCGAGGGCGGCGCTCGCGGAGGTCGCGGTGGCCACGCCTCCCCCGAGGAGGGCGGTGACGGCGAGGAGCGCGGTGGCGGTGCGGCGGAGCTGGTGCACGGAAATGACCCCCATTGGTCTGGCGTGAGGACGCCGGGACCCCGGCGTCGCAGACTTTCTACCACGGCGTACGCGCGCTTTTGGGGTGTTTCGTGCACCCGATTTGACCGACATTGTGACTTCGGGTCACAACAGTGTTTGCCGGGCCGGGCCCTCCGCCCGGGTGGTGGCAGGTGCGCCGTGCCGGCCCGGCGGCCTCACCGCGCCGCGTGCCGCTCCAGGAACGCGTACACCTCGGCGTCGTCCACTCCCGGGAAGGTGCCCTGGGGGAGCGGGGCGAGCACCTGCGCGTGCAGCTTCGCGGACGGCCAGGACGCCGAGCGCCACCGGCGGCTCAGCTCGGCGTCGGGCCGCCGGCAGCACGACGGGTCGGGGCAGCGCGACTGCGTGCGCAGCGCGGTGTCCCGGCCGCGGAACCAGGACGCGTGCGCGAACGGGACGCCGACGGTGATCGAGAACTCGCCGGACTCCGACGCTCCGGTCTGCGAGGTGCACCAGTACGTGCCCTGCGGCGTGTCGGTGTACTGGTGGTACTCGGTCGTGCGGTCGCGGCGCATGAGCGACCCGCGCGCGGCCCAGCGCCGGCACACGGGCTGGCCCTCGATCGCGCCGGTCGGGTCGGTCGGGAACGTGATGCCGTCGTTCTCGTACCCGCGGGTCAGCGCGCCGTCGTCGCCCACGCGCAGGAAGTGCACGGGCAGCCCGAGCTCGCTCGTCGCGAGGTTCGTGAACCGGTGCGCCGCGGCCTCGTGCGTGACGCCGAACGCGTCGCGGAAGTCCTCGATCGCGAGGTCCTTGGCGCGCTTGGCGGCGCCCAGGAACTCGAGCGCGGCGCTGCGTGGCATGAGGCACGACGCGGCGAAGTAGTTGATCTCCATGCGCTGCCGCAGGAAGTCGGCGTAGGAGACCGGCCGGTCGTGGCCGAGGACCCGGTGCCCGATCGCCTGGAGCGCGAGCGAGCGCAGCCCGTGACCGCCGGGGATCGACGCGGGCGGCAGGTAGATGCGTCCGCTCGCGAGGTCGGTCACGGTGCGGGTCGAGTGCGGCAGGTCGTCGACGTGCAGGATCTGGAAGCCGAGCTGCTCGGCCATGCGTGCGACGGCCCGGTGCGTGAGGGCACCGACGGTGTACCCCGCCCTGCGGGCCAGGTCCTCGCCGACGCGCTCGATCTCGGGCAGGTGGTTGTCGCGCTCCTGCATCCACAGCCGCAGCTCGGTGTTGGCGCGGCGGGCCTCCTCGGGCGTCGCGATCGACTCGCTCTCGCGGCGGGCGAGCTCGGCGTGCAGCCCGACGAGGGCCTCGAGCGCCTCGACGGGCATGCCGCGGCTCGGGCGGACGGACGGCAGGCCGAGGCCGGAGTACAGGTGCGAGCGCTGCGCGCGGTCGAGGGCGATCTCGAGCGCGGCGCGCCGGCTCGGCGGCTCGGGGGCCAGGAGCTCGGCGACCTCGACGTGCAGCGCGGTCGCCAGTGCCTGCAGGAGCGAGAGGCGGGGCTCGCGGTGGCCGTTCTCGACGAGCGAGAGCTGGCTCGGGGCGGCGCCGGTCGCCTGCGCGAGCTGGTCGAGCGTGAGGCCCCGGCTCGTGCGGAAGTGCCGGATCCGGCGGCCGAGCGTCAGGAGGTCGCTGCCCGCGGACCGCCGGCGGGCCGGGGCGGCGGGGTCCGCGCCGGGGGCTCCTGGGGGCAGCGGACGGTCCTCGGCGGTCGGTCCCACGTCGTCGGGGGTCATGGCTTGACGGTAACGAAAGATCTGCAGTTCTTGACAGTCCCCAGGCGGCGAAACTCGGCGGGGCCAGGTCCAGGGTGGAAGGGAGGTCGTCGCCGTCGCCGCCCGCCCAGCCGTCCGCACCGCCCGAGCCACCCGCAGCAGGAGGTCCCGCCCATGACCGTCATCGACCGCCCCGACGCCCGAACCGCCGTCCGCCCCGACACCCGCCCGGCCGGTGCCACGGCAGCCCGCGGTCGCCTGGCCGACGTCACCGCTCCGACGACGCACTGGCGGCTGCGCGCCTGGGTGCAGCGGATCGCCGACCTCACCGAGCCCGACGACGTCGTCTGGGTCGACGGGTCCGCCGAGCAGAAGCAGCGGCTCGTCGACGGGATGGTCGCGGCCGGCACCCTGGTCCCGCTGAACCCCGAGCTGCGCCCGGACAGCTACCTCGCGCGCTCGGACCCCGACGACGTCGCGCGCGTCGAGGACCGCACGTTCATCTGCTCGCTGCGCGAGGAGGACGCGGGCCCGACGAACAACTGGCGCCAGCCCACCGCGATGCGCGCCGAGCTGCGCGGAGCGTTCGCCGGGTCGATGCGCGGCCGCACGATGTACGTCGTCCCGTTCTCGATGGGCCCGCTCGGCGGACCGATCTCCCAGCTCGGCGTCCAGGTCACCGACTCGCCGTACGTCGTCGTCAGCATGCAGGTCATGACGCGCGTCGGCACCCCGGTCCTCGACCTGCTCGGCGCCGACGGCGACTTCGTGCCCGCGATCCACTCGGTCGGGGCGCCGCTCGTGGGCCGCGACGGCGAGCGCGTGGCGGACGTGCCGTGGCCGTGCAACCGGACGAAGTACATCTCGCACTTCCCCGAGACGCGCGAGATCTGGTCGTTCGGCTCCGGGTACGGCGGCAACGCGCTGCTCGGCAAGAAGTGCTTCGCCCTGCGCATCGCCTCGGTCATGGCACGCGACGAGGGCTGGCTCGCCGAGCACATGCTGATCCTGCGCGTGACCGACCCCGCGCAGCGCGTCTTCCACGTCGCCGCCGCGTTCCCCTCGGCGTGCGGCAAGACGAACCTCGCGATGCTGCGCCCGACGCTGCCCGGCTGGACGGTCGAGACCATCGGCGACGACATCGCGTGGATGCGCCCCGGCGGCTCCGGCACCGACGGGCGGCTGCGCGCGATCAACCCCGAGGCCGGGTTCTTCGGCGTCGCCCCCGGCACCGGTCCCGCGACCAACCCGACGGCGATCGAGACGCTGCGCTCCGACGTGATCTTCACGAACGTCGCGCTGACCGACGACGGCGACGTGTGGTGGGAGGGCCTGACCGACACCCCGCCCGCCCACCTGACCGACTGGCGCGGGAACGACTGGACGCCGGAGCACGGCACGACCGCCGCGCACCCGAACTCGCGGTTCACCGTCGCCGCCGACCGCTGCCCGACCATCGCCGACGACTGGGACTCGCCCGCGGGCGTCCCGATCGACGCGATCCTGTTCGGCGGCCGGCGGGCGAGCAACGTCCCGCTCGTCGCGCAGGCGCGGGACTGGGCGCACGGGGTGTTCATGGGCGCGACGATCTCCTCGGAGCAGACCGCCGCCGCCGAGGGCACCGTCGGGGCGCTGCGCCGCGACCCGTTCGCGATGCTGCCGTTCTGCGGCTACAACATGGCCGACCACTGGGGCCACTGGCTCCGGCTCGGCGCCGAGCTCGAGGCGCGCGGCGTGCCGCTCCCGGCCGTCTTCCAGGTCAACTGGTTCCGCAAGGGGGAGGACGGCCGGTGGCTGTGGCCCGGCTTCGGGGAGAACTCCCGCGTGCTCGCGTGGGTGCTCGGTCGGGTCGCGGGCGACCACGCGGACGCCGCCGGCGTCGTCGACTCCCCGGTGGGGCTGCTGCCCGCCGCGGGCGCCGACCCGGCCGTGACCCCCGGCGCGCTCGACCTCCGGGGGCTCGACGTGCCGGCCGAGGACCTCGGTGAGCTGTTCCGCGTCGACGCCGCCTCGTGGCTCGCCGAGTGCGACCTGACCGAGGAGTTCTTCGCCCGGTTCGGCACGCACCTGCCCGAGCGGCTCACCGAGGAGCTCGCGACGCTGCGCGCGCGGCTCGGCACGGTCT
>NZ_JBFTER010000158.1:0-6812 GCF_047229345.1 Cellulomonas jepli
CGCCGGCGGGACGAGCGCGGGGTCCCCGGAGGCGGTCGTGCGCGCGGCCTCGAGCGCGCTGCGCGGGCGGGTCGCCTGGCTGCCGCGCTACCGGGTCGACGTGCAGGCCGAGGCCGCGGCCGCCGAGGGCACCTGGACCGTGTCGGCCGAGCGCGGCTACCTGCGCGAGTCCGGCAACCTGCTGTTCCACCTCGCGCTCGTCGGCCTGCTCATCTCGATCGCGACGGGCCAGCTGCTGCACTTCCGCGGGCAGGCGATCGTCGTCGAGGGCCGCGGCTTCGCGAACGCCCAGACCGACTACGACACGTTCGAGTCGGGCAGCGCGTTCGACCCCGCGGACCTCGTGCCGTTCACGCTGCGGCTCGACCGGTTCACGTCGGAGTTCGACCCCGAGACGCTCCAGTCGCGCGACTTCCTCGCCGAGGTCACGCTCACGGAGCCCGGGCGCGCGCCGACCGCGGAGACCATCAAGGTCAACCACCCGCTCACGGCCGGCGGGGCCAAGGTCTACCTGCAGGGCAACGGGTACGCGCCGGACGTCGTGGTGCGCGACGCCGCGGGCGAGGTCGCGTTCTCCGGGCCCGTGCCGTTCCTCCCGCAGGACGAGGTCTACACGTCGCAGGGCGTCATCAAGGTCCCGGACGTCTCGGGCGGCCAGGCGCAGATCGGGCTCGTCGGCTCGCTGCTGCCGACCGCGCAGCAGCTCACCGACACGATCTGGCGCTCGGTCGACCCGCAGCCGACGGACCCGGTGCTCGTGCTCGCCGTCTGGCAGGGCGACCTCGGGCTCGACGACGGCGTGCCGCAGAACGTCTACGAGCTCGACGACACCGGCATGGAGCAGGTCACCGGGCCCGACGGGGTCCCCGCGACGCTGTACGTCCGCCCGGGCGAGACCGTCGACCTGCCGGACGGGCTCGGCACGCTCGAGCTGCGCGACGTCCCGCGGTTCGTCGCGCTCGACCTGCGCCGCGACCCCGCGCTGCCGTTCGTGCTGGTCTTCGCGCTGCTCGCGTTCGCCGGCCTCGGGGTCTCGCTGTTCACGCCGCGGCGCCGCGTGTGGGTCCGCGCGGCGCCCGACGGCGAGCGCCCCGGACGTACAGTGGTGAGTGCCGCGGCCCTCGCGCGCGGCGACGACGTCGGGCTCCAGGCCGAGCTCGACGAGATCGTGGGCGCTCTCGCGCTCGACCCCGTGGGCGGCGCGGACCCGGCGCAGCCCGCACCCATCCCGCGCGCCACCACGCGCGCACCGGCGGAAGAGACCAAGCCATGACCATGGGCGACCTCAGCTCCCTGCTCGTGTGGGCCGCGATGACCGCGCTGACCGTCGCGTTCGTCGCGTCGACGGTGGCCCTCGCACGCCTCGCCGAGGCGTCGCGCCGGGTGCCCGCGGCCCGTGAGCTCGCGACCGCCGGCGCGCCGTCCGGCCCGGCCGCCGTCGAGGCCGACGCGCAGCCCGAGGTGCGCCCCGACGGCTCCCCGAAGGCCGCGGGGATCGCGCGCTCGACGTCCGTGACGGGCGCCGCGCTCCTGCTCGCCGGGATCGTGACGCGCGGCCTCGCCGCCGGGCGGTGGCCGACCGCGAACATGTACGAGTTCGCGCTCGTCGGGGCCTTCATCGCCGTCGTCGTGCTCGTCGTGGTCCAGCGCCGCCGCTTCATCCCGTTTCTGAGCGTCGTCGTGCTCGGCATCGGGGTGCTCGCGCTCGCGCTCGCGCTGACCGTGCTGTTCGTGCAGGCCGACGCGGTCCAGCCGGCCCTGCAGAGCTACTGGCTCGTGCTGCACGTCGGCGTCGCGATCATCGCCACCGGGGTGTTCACGGTCGGGTTCGCCGCCGCGGTGCTCCAGGTGCTCCAGGACGCGCGCGAGTCCGGGCGCAGCCGCGTCGGCGCCGCGGCGGAGGCCGGGAAGCCCGGCGCGCTGCACCGGTGGCGCGTGACCGGCCCCGCGTGGGCGTGGCTGCGGTCGGCGCCCTCCGCGCGCGAGCTCGAGGCCTTCTCGTTCCGGCTCAACGCGATCGGCTTCGTGCTGTGGACGTTCACGCTCATCGGCGGCGCGATCTGGGCCGAGCACGCCTGGGGGCGGTACTGGGGCTGGGACCCCAAGGAGGTCGGCACGTTCGTCGCGTGGGTCGTCTACGCGGCCTACCTGCACGCGCGCACGACGCGCGGGTGGAGCGGGCGACGTGCGGCGTACATGGTCTTCGTCGGGTACGCCGTGGTGCTCGCCAACTTCACGGTCGTGAACCTGTTCGTCGACGGGAAGCACAGCTACTCGGGGCTCTGACCCCGACGGTCGCGGCGCGCTGCGACCGTCGCCGCGACCGGCGTGCGCGGGCCGCGGGTCAGCTCGAGGAGGAGGGGCCCGACGGGGGCTGCGTCGGGTCCGTCGGGTCGGCGGGCTCGCCCGCACCGGTCCCGCCCGCCTCGCGCTCGCGCCGGCGACGCTCCTGCTCGAGGCGCCAGAGGAACTCCGGGTCGTCGTCGGGCGCGAGCGGCGCCTGCGGCACCGTCCCCAGCCCCGGACCGCGCCCGGTGCGACGCCCGGGCGTGCGCCGGACGAGCAGCCACGTGACCGAGCCGAGGACCGGCACCAGCACCATGAACGCGACCCAGAGCACCTTGTGCAGCCCCAGGCGCTCGCGCTCGTCGCTGCGCGTGACGTCGATGACCGTGTACACGATCAGACCGACGACCACGAGGGCGAGGAGGTTGCGCACCCGGCCACAGTAGTTCGCCGACGCGGTTCGCGACCGCCGAGCGGCGCCGCCTAGGCTGAGGAGGTGCGCGTCCTGACCTACTCCCTCATGCGGCTCGGGCTGCTCGCCGTGTGCTTCGCCGGGCTCTACTGGGCGGGTGCCGGCCTGTGGGTCGCGTTCCTCGTCGCGACGTTCCTCGCCTGGGGCCTCTCGTACGTGCTCCTCGCCGGGCCTCGCGACGCCGCCGCGCTCGAGATCGCGGAGCGCACGCAGGCGCGGGCGGCGCGCTCGGGCCGTTCGCAGCGCGAGCTGGACGACGACGCCGCCGAGGACGCCGCGGTCGACGCGGCGCTCGCCACGACCGGGACCGGCGTGCCGGGCGTGCCCGTCGCCGCGCGCCCGGTCACCGGTGCGGCCGCGTCGCTCGACGCGGACGAGGCGCAGGACGCGGTCGACGCGGACGTCCGGGTGTCAGAGCGCGAGGCCGACGCCGAGCAGGATCCCGTAGCCGAGCTCGAGCAGGCCCGTGCCGGCGAGGACCGGGACGAGCGCGATGCCGCGCGCCCCGACGAGCACGGTGAACGCGAGCACCCCCGCGGGTAGCGCGAGCACGAGCACGAGCAGGGCACCGGGGGCGGCGAACGCGCACGCGACCCCGAGCAGCAGCGGGACGGTCACGAGCAGCGCGTACGCGCGCCGGGCACGGTGGTCGCCGAGCCGGACGGCGACCGTGCGCTTGCCGACGAGGGCGTCGGTCGGGATGTCGCGCAGGTTGTTGACCATGAGCAGCGCGCACGCGAGCAGCCCCACGCCGACGGCGCCGGCCACCGCGACCCACGAGATGCGGTCCGCCTGGGTGTACGTCGTGCCGAGCACCGCGACGAGGCCGAAGAACACGAAGACGCCGACCTCGCCGAGCCCCCGGTAGCCGTACGGGCGCCGCCCCCCGGTGTAGAACCACGCGGCGGCGACCGCGAGCGCCCCGACCGCAAGCAGCCACCACTGGCCCGTGAGCACGACGAGCACGAGCCCGAGCGCCGCGCCGACCCCGAGGGCCGCGAACGCGGCGAGCCGCACCTGCGCCGGCCGGGCCGCGCCGGACGCGGTGAGCCGCATCGGCCCGACCCGCTCGGTGTCCGTGCCGCGCACGCCGTCGGAGTAGTCGTTCGCGTAGTTGACGCCGACCTGCAGCGCGAGCGCGACGCCGAGCGCGAGCAGCGCACGCCCGAGGTGCGCCTGGTCGAGCTGCGCGGCGGCACCGGTGCCGACGAGCACCGGGGCGGCCGCCGCGGGCAGCGTGCGCGGGCGCGCACCGGCGATCCACTCGGACGTCGTGGCCATCGTGCTCCTGTCGGGTCGCGCCGCGTGCGCGGTGCTGGGGGTCGTGGTGGTGCGGGTCGTGCGCGCGGCGCGGACCGCGGTCAGCGGCCGAGCCGGTCCGCGGCCAGCCGGGCGACCGCGGCACGGTCGGGCTTGCCGGGTCCGCGCAGCGGCAGGGACTCCACCACGACCACGGCACGGGGCGCCGCGGCGTGCCCCAGGCTACGCGCGACGGCGGCCCGGACGTCGTCGTGCGCCGGGGCGCGTGCACCGTCGTGGAGCACCAGCACCGCGGTCACCGACTGCCCCCACTCCGGGTCGGGCAGCCCGACGACGCACACGTCCGCGACGCCGTCCAGCGCACCGACGACGCGCTCGACGGCGGCGGGGGCGACCTTCGCCCCGCCGGTCACGAGCACGTCGTCGGCGCGCCCGAGCACGCGCAGCACGTGCCCGGCCCCGGCCGGGGGCGACCCGTGCAACGTCGGCGAGACCGTCGCGAGGCCGGCGGGCGTCCCGTCCGGCACCGCGGGGGAGGACGGGCCGACCGCCACGAGCTCACCGAGGTCCCCGGTCCGCAGCCACCGCCGGTCGCCGCGCTCGACGAACGCCTCGGCGTCGAGGTCCGGCCGGTCCCGGTACCCGGTCGCGAGCACGGGCCCGGCGAGCAGCACGCGCCCGTCCGTGGGGTCGACGTCGACCTCGACCCCGTCGAGCGGCACGCCGTCGTACACGCACCCGCCGCACGTCTCGGACATCCCGTACGTCGTCACGACCCGCACACCCGCCGCGCGCGCGTCCGCGAGCAGCCCGGCAGCGGTGGCGGCGCCGCCGACGAGCACCGCGTCGAACGTGCGCAGCGCGTCGAGCGCACCGGGGGAGGCGAGCAGGCGGTGCAGCTGGGTCGGCACGAGCGAGGTGTACCGGCGACCGGGTGCCGCGGGCTCCCCCGGAGCCGTGGAGGTCGACCCCGTGACCCGCGCCGGGAGGCCCTGGGGTCCGCCGGGGCCTCCGACGCCCGGCGGGTCGAGCTCGCGCACCGCGCGCTCGAACGCGTCCGCACGGAACGGCCCGGGCGCGAGCACGACCGGCTCGGTCCCCGCCAGGAGCGACCGGACCAGCACCTGCACCCCGGCGACGTGCACCGGCGGCAGCGCGAGCAGCCAGCGCCCGTGGCCACCGAGCCGCGCCGCGGTCGCCTCCCCCGACGCGCGCAGCGCCGCCGCCGAGAGCAGCACGTCCCGCGGGACGCCCGTCGACCCCGAGGTCCGCACGACGAGCGCGACGTCGTCGGGCACCTCACCGGGCCGCTCGGGCGGAGGCTCGTCGGCGGGCAGGGGGAGCACCGCCGGGCCGGTCCCGTCGAGCGCCGCGCCGAGCGCGGTGAGCAGCGCGTGCACCGGGCCACCCGGGGACGACGCGGTGCCCGGGGTGCCGCCGGGACCGGACGACACGGGCACGCAGCGGACCGGACGGCTCACCGGGCCAGCGTAGGCGGGACCGTAGAGTGTGGCCGACCCGGCCGCCCGCCCGGGACCGAAGGAGCTCGCCCGTGCCCACGTCCGCGCAGTCAGCGCCGTCGCGCCCCGCCCGGCACCCGCGCACCCGTGCCGCCGTCGTCCTCGGGCTCGTCGCTCTCCTCGGTGCCTGCTCGGGCGGCACGGACGCCCCGACGGACCCGCCGGTGACCCTGCCGCCGGTCATCACGCCCGCGAAGCACGCCGCGCCCGCGCCCGTCGTCCCGCCGCGCTGGGTGCTGACGGGGGTGCCCGCCACCGAGCTCGTCGAGCGTCCGGCGCTCGCCGTCAAGATCGAGAACCCCAAGGAGGTCCGCCCGCAGACGGGCCTCGACCAGGCGGACGTCGTCTGGGAGCAGGTCGTCGAGGGCGGGGTGACCCGCTTCGTCGCGGTCTACCACTCCGCCGTCCCGGGCGAGGTGGGCCCGATCCGCTCGGTGCGCCCGATGGACCCCGCGATCGCCGCCCCGCTGCACGGCGTCATCGCGTTCTCGGGCGGGCAGCCCGGCTTCGTGCAGGCGCTCTCCGCCGCCGGGCTGCAGACCGTGAGCCACGACGCCGGCGACGACGGCTTCTACCGGACCAAGGGCCGCACCGCCCCGCACAACGTCTTCGGCGACCCCGCGGCGTTCCTCGGCCAGGCCGACTCCGAGCACGTGGCGTCCCCGCCCGAGCAGTTCCACTTCGCGCGCCGCCCCGAGCTCGCGACCGCCGCCGTCGCGGGCACGCCCGCGGCGCAGGTCGCGGTGACGATGTCGACGTACTCGAAGCCCTCGTGGGACTGGAACCCCGCCGACGGCACGTGGCTGCGCTCGGAGTCCGGGACGCCCGCGACCTCCGCGTCGGGCGCGCGGCTCGCCGCGACGAACGTCGTGACGCTCCGCGTGGACCTCGTGGCGTCGGGGACGGTCGACCCGGCCGGCAGCCCGGTCCCGGAGACCAGGCTCGTCGGCTCGGGGGAGGCGCTCGTCGCGACGGGCGGCAGGACGCTCGCCGCGACCTGGACCAAGGCGTCCACGGACGCACCGCTCACGCTCGCGACGGCCGACGGCACGGACGTGCGGCTCGCGCCGGGGGCGACGTGGGTCGAGCTCGTGCCCAACGGCACCGGTGCGGTGACCGTCGGCTGAGCCGGCGGCGCAGGGACGGCAGGACGTGACGACGAGGGGGACGGCATGGTGCTGAGCGGGCGGACGGACACGGCGCGACGGGGCGGGCGGGGGCGCGCGGCCCGGGTCGCCGCGACGCTCGCCGGCGCGGTGCTCGCGCTCGCGGCG
>NZ_JBFTER010000159.1:0-6675 GCF_047229345.1 Cellulomonas jepli
GACCGCGGCGGCGCTCGCCGCCTCCGGTGCGGCGGCCGCCCCCACGGCCACGGCGTCGACGCCCGCGGCGCTCGTCAACCCCGGGTTCGAGCAGGGCCTCGACGGCTGGACCGTCACGAGCACGACCGGCACGAGCACCGCGGCCGCGGTCTCGGCGCCGGGTCGCGACGGGTCGGCCGGCCGGCTCACGCACTGGGCCGGCGCCCCCTACCAGGTGCGCACCGCGCAGCAGGTGACCGGCCTGGGCACCGGCTGGTGGACCGTCTCGGCGTGGGTCAAGTCCGGCGGCGCGCTCGACGCGACGACGCTCGGGCTGCTCGACTGCGCGGGCCAGGACCCGGCGGACGTCACGACGACCACGCCCCTGACCGAGCAGGACGACGCCTGGGTCCGCCTCGCGGTCTCGGCGTGGGTCGACGACGCGACCTGCACGGTCGCGATCACGACCGACGGCCCGGCGGGCGCCTGGGCGGACGTCGACGACGTCGAGCTGACCCCCGGACGCGTCACGCGGGACGTGCGCGGCGGCGACCTGTCCGGCCTCGCGAAGAACGAGGCGTTCGGTGCGACGTACGCGGACGCCGCGGGCAGCCCCGGCGACCCCGTCGAGCTGCTCGCCGACGCGGGCATGAACCTCGGCCGGCTCAAGGTCTGGGTCGACCCCGCGGACGGGTACAACGACACCGACGACGTCGTCGCCACCGCGCGCCGGATCGAGGCCGCGGGCATGGACCTGCTCGTCGACTTCCACTACTCGGACCGCTGGACCGACCCCGGCGCGCAGGGCGTGCCCGCGGCGTGGGAGGACCTCTCCCCCGCGGAGCTGGCCGACGCGGTGCACGACCACACGCGCGAGGTCCTGGACGCGCTCCAGGCCGCCGGGATCACCGCCGACTACGTCCAGGTCGGCAACGAGATCAACCCCGGGATGCTGTGGCCCTGGGGCCAGACGTGGGACGTCGACCCGTCCGACGGGGTCACGGGCGCGCAGTGGGACCACCTCGCGGCGTTCCTCACCGCGGGGGCGACCGCCGTGCAGGAGGTCTCCGCCGAGACGCAGGTGATCCTGCACCTGACGAACATCCACAACGGCATCGGTGGCCTCACGTGGTGGTTCGACGAGGTGACCGCGCGGGCCGTCCCGTTCGACCTGGTCGGGCTCTCCTACTACGGCTACTGGCACGGGAGCCTCGCCGACCTCCAGGAGGCGGTCACGGTGCTGTCGGAGCGGTACGACCGTGACGTCCTCGTCGTCGAGACCTCGTACCCGTTCACGCTCGAGGACGACACCCCGGCGTGGGAGAACGTGATCGACCGGCCCACCGAGCTCGTGGCGGGCTACCCGGCGACCCCGCAGGGCCAGGCGGCGGCGTTCCGCGCGGTCCAGGACGCCGTCGCCTCGGCCCCCGGCGGGCGCGGCATCGGCACCGTGTACTGGGAGCCGGCGTGGACGGCCGTCGAGGGCAACGGCTGGGACCCGGCCGACCCGTCGTCGGGCAACGCGTGGGAGAACCAGGCGCTCTTCGGGTTCGACGGCCGGCTGCTGCCCGCGGCCGCGGAGCTCGCGCCCGACGCCGCGCAGCCGCCGGCCCGCCGCGCGTCGACGGTCCGGCTGCGGCTGACCCCGACGACCGTGCAGGCCGGGCGGGCGGCGACCGCGGCGGTCGAGATCCGCTCGAAGGGCCATGTGCGCCCGAGCGGGACGGTCGTGGTCGCCGAGGGTGGCGTCGAGCTGGCGCGCGTGACGCTCGACGGGACGCGCAGCGGCGCGGTCCGGGTCGCGCTCCCGGTGCTGGGTGCGGGCACGCACCGCCTCACGGCGACGTACTCGGGCGACGCCGCGCTGCTCGGCGCGACGTCGGACGCCGAGCGCCTCACGGTCCGGGCTCCCCGGTCCTGAGCTGACGCGACGAGCCCCGGGCGGGGGCCGCGACCGTGCGTCGCGGGCCCCGCCACGGCCTCGTCACCGGGCGCCCGCCGCGGGTCGGCACCCGCGCTCGCCCGCCCGGTCGCTCCCCGAACGCAGCGCACGCCCGAGAGGTTGTGCACCCTGGGGAGGATGTTTCGCGTCCCCGTCGCGACCACAGGCGGATGCCGCACGGCCCTCCGCACCGGTGGACTGGCGGGTATGACGGTGCTCTCGCCCCTCGACCGGTCGCACGCCCGCGCTGCCGCCGTGCGCCGCGGCCCCGCCGTCCGGACGTCCCCGGGCCGCGCGCCCGCGACGCTCCCGGCCGACGAGCCGCTCGACCCGCTCGTCGGCATCGCGCTCGCGCTCGTCGGCGGGCTGCTGCTCGGCATCGCGGCCCAGGTGCTCCAGGGCGTCCTGCCCGGCGCGTGGAGGTCGGTCGCCACGTCGGTCGCGGTCTGGAGCCTGGTCGGCGCGGGCGTCGGCTCACGGGTGACGGGACGGTTCGCCCCCGGTCTCGTCGGCGTCGTCACGCTGCTCGCGCTCACCGGGGGGTACTCCGCCGCCGCGTCGCTCCAGGGCGTCCCGGCCGGCGCCGGGGACCTGGCGTTCTGGTCGCTCAGCGCGGTCGTCGGCGGCGTGGTGTTCGGCACCGCGGGCGCGTGGTGCCGGTTCGGGGCGGCCCGCGAGCGCGTCGCGGCCGCCGCCGTGCTGGGCGGGGTGCTCTGCTACGAGGGTCTCGTGCGGACGTTCGTCTTCGCCGACCAGGTCCCCGAGGGCCTCACGATGGTCGTGCTCGGCATCGGGGCGCCGCTGCTCGTCGGGCGGACGACGCGGGAGCGGGCGTACGCCGGCGTGGCGCTCGTGCCCGCGACGGCTCTCGGGCTGACCGCGTTCCTCGTGCTCGACCTGCTCCCCGTCTGACCCGGGCGCCGGCTCAGTCCCCGGCAGGACCGCCGCGCCAGCCCAGCAGCAGCACGCACACGTCGTCCCGCCCCCGCTCGTCGCGCAGCAGCCGCTGGACGAGCGCCGGGACCGCGACGCCCGCCGGCTCGTCGCGCAGGCTCGCCGCCGCGACCGCGAGCCCCTCGAGGCTCTCCTCGAGCAGCCGGTGACGGCGCTCGACGAGCCCGTCGGTGTACAGCAGCAGCCGGTCGCCGGGTGCGAGCTCGAACGTCCCCTCACGGCGCTCGCGCCCCGGGATGCGCACGCCCAGAGGCGTCGACCGCCCGCCCCACAGCAGCTCCGCACCCCCGCTCGCCCGCACGAGCAGCGGTGGCAGGTGACCGGCGCACACGTACCGCGCGTGCCCGGTCGCGAGCTCGACCTCGACGTAGGCCATCGTCGCCATGGCGGCGGCGTGCACCTGGTCCACGAAGCGGTCGAGCCGCTGCACGAGGCGCGCAGGCCCGACCCCCGGACCGGCGACCGCACGGATCGCGCTGCGGACCTGACCCATCGCGCTGGCGGCCCCGAGGCCGCGCCCGACGACGTCGCCCACCACGACCGAGAGGACGCCGTCCTCGGCGAGGAACGCGTCGTGCCAGTCACCGCCGACGTCGAGCGCCTCGACGCCGGGGCGGTACGCGCTCGTCACCTCGAAGCGCGGGTCGACGGGCGGGTCGGTCGCGAGCAGCGAGTGCTGGAGCTCGTGCGCGACGGTCGCGCTGTGCTCGTACAGCTCGGCGCGGTGCAGCGCGAGCCCTGCCTGCTCCCCGAGCGCCGTGACGACCTCGAGCGCGGGGGGCTCGACCCCCGGGTCGTCGCGCGGCAGGAGCACGAGCACACCCTGCGGACCGGCCTGGCCGTGCAGCGGGACGACGACGCGGTCACCGTCGACTGCTGCGCGGCGCTGCCCGAGCACCGCGTCCGCCGGCGGTCCGCCCACCTCGTCGACCCGTTCCCCGAGCGAGCCGTGCAGCCGCAGCGCGCCCGAGGCGTCGGCGAGCCAGACCGTCGCCGCTCGTGCGCCGAGGTCCCCGACGGCCGCGTCGAGCACCGCGTGCGCGACGCCCCGGACACCCGTCGCTCGCGAGAGCGCCGACGTCGCCCGCTGCAGCACGCGCACCTGGGCGGCCGAGCGGTCCGCCTCCCGGCGGGCGGCGAGGAGCTCGCGCTCGTACCGGGACCGCTCGCGCGCGCTCGACAGGGCCACGTGCACCTGGACGCGGCCGTCGGCGTCGGTGCCCCGGACCATCGCGGTGAGCAGCACGGGCATGCGCCCGGTGGGCGTGCGCAGCTCGAGGGCGACCTCGTCGGCGCGCCCGTCGACGTGCAGCATCGGCGCGAGGTGGGTCTCCCAGTAGATCCGGCCGCCGACCGACAGCAGCCCGCTCAGGCGCTCCCGTCCCACGACGTCCTCGCGGGCGCGCCCGACCCAGCGCAGGAACGTGTCGTTCGCGGCGACGACGGTGCCGTCCGCGTCGAGCACGAGCAGACCCGACGGCGACGACCGCCACGCGTCCGCCGGACTGCCCGTCATGCGGCGAGGTACTCCCGCATCGCGGCCACGAGCTCGTCCGGGGCGCTGAGGTTCGGGCAGTGCCCGACGGCGTCGAGCAGCGCGTACTCGCTGCGCGGCAGGTGGTCCCGCACGTACTCCCCGACCGCGACCGGGGCGATCGCGTCCTCGCGGCACTGCACGACGAGCGCGGGGACCGTGCAGCGCGGCAGGTCGGCGCGGTTGTCCGAGAGGAACGTCGTCCGGGCGAACGCCCGCGCGATCGCCGGGTCCGTGCGGCAGAAGCTGCTCGTGAGCTCCTCGCCGAGCTCGGGACGGTCCGGGCGGCCCATGATGACCGGCGCGATGAACGCCGACCAGCCGAGGTAGTTGTCGTCCATCGTGTCGAGCAGCTCGTCGATCTCGTCCTGCGTGAAGCCGCCCGTGTACCCGTCGTCGTCGACGTACCGGGGGCTGGGCCCCACGAGCACGAGCCGGTCCACGAGGTCCGGCCGGGCGATCGCCGCGAGCACGCCGATCATCGCGCTGACCGAGTGCCCCACGACCACGGCCGGGCCGGCGTGCAGCGCCTCGACCACCTCGAGGACGTCGCGCGCGTAGCCGTCGAGGCGTCCGTGCCGCGCCGGGTCGTACGCCGAGGCGTCCGAGCCGCCCGCTCCGACGTGGTCCATGAGCACGACCCGGTGGGTGCCCTCGAACGCCGGGACGACGTACCGCCACATCCCCTTGTCGCACCCGAAGCCGTGCACGAGGAGCAGGAGCGGGCCGTCGGCACGGCCGCGCACCTCCACGTTGTTGCGCCTCAGGACGTCCACCGCGACAGGGTACGTGCGGCTCCTGGGGCCTGCACGGGCCTGCCCGTGCGGGCCGCGTGTCGCGCCCCGGTCGCGCACCTGTCGGGCCCTGTCGGGCACCGGGACGGCCGCGGGCGCCCGGGCAGCCGTGCGTGGCGGCCCGGGCGCCGCGCACCGCGACGGTGCGGCGCCCGTCCTCGACCGGCGCCGCCCGCGGGTCAGCGGGCCGCGAAGTCGAGCCCGTCGTCGGCGACCGCGACGACGCTCCACGCGCTGCCCTCGTCGTCCGTGAGCTCGTAGCTCGGCACCAGGACGCTCGACCCGTCGGCCTGCGCGACCATCGCGAGCCCGAGCCGCGCGGACGTCAGCGTGACCTCCTGGACCGGCCACGAGATCGGCGAGCCCGCCGGGGTCAGCGGCGGGACCGTCGGCTCCTGCCCGGCGCCGTCGGGCGAGACCGCGCCGAGGTCCTCGGTCGCGACCATGGGCTGCTCGAGCGAGCGGGCCTGGCCGGCGAGCGGCATCACGCCCACGGGCGACGAGCCGAAGCGCGGGTCCATGAGCCGCTCGACCGCGGCCGCCGGGCTCACGACGTCGTACTCCCCGAGCTCCACGACGGGCGCGAGCGAGCCGTAGAGGGACTGGACCCCGTCGGCGACGAACGTGAGCGTCCACGACACGCCGCTGCGCTGACCGTCGAGCACCTGGTGGGCGTAGACGGTCGTCGCCGCCGGCTGCCCGGTGTCGGTCGCGACCTCGAGCTCGTACCCGTCCGCGTCCACGCCGAGCCGGCCGAGCAGGTCGCGGGTCTGCGCGCTCGCGTCGTCGCCGCTCGGGGCGGAACCCTCGACCGCGCACGGGGGCAGCGCGCCGAGGCCGGGGTCGCCCTCCCCCTCGGTGAGCCCGCTCGTCGCGGGGCCGTCCGGCTCGACCACGTCGGTGCCCGGGTCCGCGGGCGCCACGTCCGGGGTCTCGGGCGCCGACCGCACGCAGCTCCACGGGTCGCGCGTGGGGTCGGACCAGCTCAGGCTCGCGAGCCCGTCCGGCTGGAGCTGCAGGCTCGGCGCGGTGCCGTCCTGGGCCCCGACCGTCCACGCGCCCCACTGCTGCGTCGCGGCCCCCTCGACCCCGAGCACGCCCGCGACCCGCTCCGCGGTCTCCTGCGAGAACACCGACGCCGGGTCGAACGTCCACGCGCGCGCCGACCCGCCCTCCCCCGCGAGACCGGAGCCGGTGAAGACGGTCCGCCCCCAGAAGCCCGGCGCGATCATCTTCGTCGAGGCGGTGCTCTGGTCCAGGGCCATCGACTCGGCGCCGGACGCCGGGGCCGCCGCCCGGCCGGCGCCGTCCAGCGTGATGGGCGCGGCGGCCGGGGTCGGCACGTCGTTGCGGCCGAGCGCGTAGGCGCCCGAGCCGATCACCGCGACGCCCGCGACGGCCGCCGCGACCTGCAGCCAGCGGGCCGGCCTGCGCGCGGCGCGGGCGTCCCGCGCGGCCCCGAGGTCGGTGAC
>NZ_JBFTER010000160.1:0-6442 GCF_047229345.1 Cellulomonas jepli
TCTCCGGGAACCGGGCGAGCGGCGCGAGCCGCTGCGCACGGGCGGCGCCGCGCAGGAACGCCGCGAGCCGGTCGCGCACCACCGCCGCCTCCTCGAACCGCTCCTGCGAGACGAGGCGCCCGATGCGCGTCGCGTGGGCCCGCACGACGGGGGACGGGTCGCCGACCATCGCCGCGCGGACCGCCGACGCGACCTCGGCGTACTGCTCGGGCGAGGACCGGCCCGTGCACGGCGCCCCGCAGCGGCCCATCTCCGCGAGCGCGCACGCGACCGCCCCGAGCGCGGCGCGCAGCGGCAGCCGGCCGCTGCACTGCCGCACGGGGAACGTCTCGTGGAGCGCGTCGATCGCGGACTGCGCCGCGCCGCGCGAAGCGAACGGGCCGATGTACGCGGGCTCGTGCCCCTGCGCCGGGGGGACGGCCGCCGGGCGCACCTCGCGCACGACGGACAGCCGGGGGTACGGCTCGACCGTCAGGTGCACCCACGGCATGCGCTCGGGGAAGCGTGAGCGGCGGTTGTAGCGCGGCGAGTGCTCGGCGATGAGGCGGAGCTCGCGGACGCGGGCCTCGAGCGTCGTCGCGCACGGGACGGGGTGCACGCGCTCGGACACGCGCACCATCTCGACCATGCGCGAGCGCTTCTCGGCCGCCGTGAAGTAGCTGCGGACGCGCGTGCGCAGCGACGTCGAGGTGCCGACGTACAGGATCTCCTCGCGCGGCCCCACGAACATGTACACGCCCGGGCCGTCGGGGAGCCCGTCGGCGAGGTGCCGCTTGCGCCGCACGTCCGACGGCACGGGGTCGGTGGCAGTCGCGAGGTCCTCGAGGTGCGTGATGCCGAGCGGCGCCAGGCGCGCGAGGAGCGCGTGCAGCACGTCGACGGTCGCGCGCGCGTCGGCCAGCGCGCGGTGGTTCGGTGTCACGGTCGCACTGAACAGCGCCGCGAGGGTGCCCAGCTTGTGGTTCGGCGCCTCGTCGCGGGTCACGACGCGACGCGCGAGCCGCACCGTGTCCACCGTCTGGTGGCCCGGCCACGCGTGTCCCGTCTGCGCAGCCGCGGCCTTGAGGAAGCCGACGTCGAAGGGGGCGTTGTGCGCGACCAGCACGCTGCCGCGCGCGAACTCGAGGAAGCTGGGCAGGACCTCCTCGATGCGGGGCGCGCCGATCACCATCGACGTCGTGATGCCGGTCAGCACCGAGATGAACGCGGGCACCGGGCCGCCCGGGTCGACGAGGGTCTGGAACTCCCCGAGCACCTCGCCGCCGCGCACCTTCACGGCGCCGATCTCGGTGATCGCGCTCGTGCCCGGCACCGAGCCCGTCGTCTCCAGGTCGACGACGACGAACGTCACGTCCGACAGCGGGGTCCCGAGCTCGTCGAGCGCGAGCTGGACCGGCCGGCCCTGCAGCGGGGGTGCGAGGTCCACCCGGGTGACCCGGCGCGCGGCGGGGCGGTCGTGCTGCATGGCGTGGACGCTAGCCGCCGGGACCGACACGACCGGCGGCGACCCGTCGGTGCCTAGGGTGGGCGCATGGGCGACGACGCAGCGGGACAGCCGGACCCCACGGTCCCCGACGCCGTCCGGACCGTCCTCGTGCGGCTCGCCGCCGAGGTGCTGACCACGATCGAGCCTGCCGACGTCCCGCCAGCTCTCCGGCAGGTCCAGAGGTTCGCGCCGCGTCGCCGGGCGACCGCCGGTGCGCTCCCGCTGTGGTCCGCGCTCGAGGGTGACGCGGCGTTCCGGGCGCGCGTCGCACGGGTGTGGGCAGGGGCGCGGCCGGAGGTGGCCGCGCGGCTCGGACGGGGCACGTCGGCGGCTCCGGACGAGGGCACGGCATCGGGGTCGGCGGCCGCGGAGCCCGACGGCCAGGACGCCGCACCCGGTGGGGGCGCCCCGCGCATCGCGGACGCGTCGCCGCTCGACGTCGCCGTGGGGGCCTGGCTGCTGCGGCCGGGCGGCTGGGACGGCACCCTCGCCGAGGCGGCGGGACAGCTCGTCGCCGGGCCGGCCGACGCCGACCAGCAGGCGACGCTGGCCGACGCGCTCGACGCCCTGCAGCGCGCCGAGGAGCGCACGACGGTGCTGACCGCGCAGCTCGGTGAGGCGCGCACGCGTGCGGAGCAGGCAGAGGAGGACGCCGCGGCGCTCCGGCGCGAGCAGCGCCGGCTCCGGTCGGACGCCGACCGCGCGCGCAGCGAGGCCCGTCGCGCCGTGGCCGACGCGGAGGACGTCCTGGCGCAAGCGACGGCCGCACGGGCCGCCGCCGACGAGGCGCTCGAGAGCGCGCACGCCCTGCGCCGGGTCGCGGAGGCCGAGCGGGCCCAGGTCCGCCAGGAGGCCCGCGTCGCGCGCGACCTC
The DNA here is from genome assembly GCF_047229345.1 of Cellulomonas jepli. Lineage (NCBI taxonomy): Bacteria > Bacillati > Actinomycetota > Actinomycetes > Micrococcales > Cellulomonadaceae > Cellulomonas > Cellulomonas jepli. The sequence continues at coordinate 2,360 of NZ_JBFTER010000160.1, forward strand.
GCCGGTGTGCGCGTGCGGCTCCTGCTCGACACGCTCGTCGACGCGGGCCAGGGCCTGCGGGCCGAGCTGGCGCTGCCGCCCGTCGGTGACCGGCCCGCCGACCTGGTCGGGACGTCCGCGCCCGTGCCGGTGGAGCGCGCGACGTCCCGGGGGCGTGCCGCGAGCGACCCGGCGCTGCTCGACGACCTGCTCGCCCTGCCGCACGCGCACCTCGTGGTCGACGGCTACAACGTCTCGAAGGCGGCGTGGCCCGGGCTGAGCCTCGCCGAGCAGCGGCGCCGGCTCGTCGACGCGCTCGCGAACGTCGCGGGCCGCACCGGCGCCGAGGTCACGTGCTGCTTCGACGGGCAGGAGGGCCCGCGGCCCCCGGGCAGCGGACCGCGGGGCGTGCGCGTCCTGTTCTCGGTGGGGGAGATCGCCGACGACCTCATCCGTCGCCTCGTCGGCGCGGAGCCGCGCGGACGGGTCGTCGTCGTGGTGACGAGCGACCGGCAGGTGGCCGACGACGTCGAGGCGGCCGGTGCGCGCGTCGTGCCGTCCGCGACGCTGGTCGCGCGGGTGGCCCGGCTCTGACCCCGGGGGGTCGAGGACTGCGGAGCGGGTCGTGGCGCCGGAGCGCTGTGGACGGGCGGCGCCGGTGTGTCGGCACGGGCGGCTAGCGTCCGCCGCATGCTGATCGACTGCGAGGCCTGCACGGTGCGCCCGGCGGCGTGCTCCGACTGCGTGGTGACGTTCCTGACGGTGCCGGTGCGCGCGGTCGACCTCGTCGAGGACGAGCGCGCGGCGCTCGAGGTCCTCGCGGCGTCCGGCCTCGTGCCGCCGTTGCGCCTGCGGCACACCGGGTGAGCGGTCCTCGCGACCGGATCACCCGCGCCCGGAGCGAGCCGTGCGCCCGCAGGAGAGAACCGTGCGCACGCCGGGCGGACCCGGCGTGCGCACGGTGCCTCACTCGGCCGGAGCCGCGTCGTACAGCGCGTCGATCTCCGCGGCGAAGTCCTTGATGACCTGGGCGCGGCGCACGCTGAGCTTGGGCGTGAGGTAGCCGTTGGCGATCGTCAGGTCGGTGTCGAGGATGCGGTACTTGCGGATCGACTCGGCGCGCGAGACGGCCCGGTTGGCGCGCTCGACGGCCTTCTCGATCGAGGCCAGGACCTCGGGGTCCTGCGCAGCCTCGGCGACGGTCATCGGCTTGTGCCCGTGCGCGCTCAGCCAGCCCGGGAGGGCCTCGGCGTCGAGCGTCACGAGGGCGCCGATGAACGGACGGGCGTCACCCACGACGACGACCTGGCTCACGAGGGCGTGGCTGCGCAGACGGTCCTCGAGCACCGCGGGCGCGACGTTCTTGCCGCCGGCGGTGACGATGATCTCCTTCTTGCGCCCGGTGATGCGCAGGAACCCGTCGTCGTCGAGCGACCCGAGGTCGCCGGTCCGGAACCAGCCGTCGTGGAACGTCTCCGCCGTCGCGGCGTCGTTGTTGTGGTACCCGGCGAAGACGTGCGGGCCCTTGACCTCGATCTCGCCGTCCTCCTGGATCCGGATGCCGCAGCCGGGCAGCGGCGGACCGACGGTGCCGATCTTCGTCCGGCCCGGCATGTTGACGGTCGCCGGGGCGGTCGTCTCCGTCAGGCCGTAGCCCTCGAGGACGCGGAACCCGATGCCGCGGTAGAAGTGCCCGAGACGCTCCCCGAGCGGTGCACCGCCCGAGATGGCCCACTCGCAGCGGCCGCCGAGCGCGTGCCGCAGCTTCTTGTAGACCAGGACGTCCGCGACCTTGTGCTGGAGCTTGAGGCCCAGGCCGGGGCCGCTCGCCGTCTCCGTCGCCCGGGAGTAGAGGATCGACGTGGCCGCGGCCCACTGGAAGATCTTGAGCTTGCCGCCCGCCGCCGCCTTCTGCTCCGAGGAGTTGTAGACCTTCTCGAACACGCGAGGGACCGAGAGGATGAACGTCGGCTGGAACGACGCGAGGCCCGCCAGCAGGTTCTTGGTGTCCGGCGTGTGGCCCAGCACCGCTCCGGCGGGGATGCACAGCACCTCGACGAACCGGGCGAACACGTGCGCGAGCGGCATGAACAGCAGAGTGCGCGCACCGGGCGTCGAGACGACCTCCCCGAGGCCCTCGACGGCGTTGCGCGTCAGGACGCTGAAGTTGCCGTGCGTGAGCCGCGCGCCCTTGGGTCGGCCCGTGGTCCCGGACGTGTAGATGATCGTCGCGACGTCGTCGAGGTCGGCGAGCGCACGGCGGCGCACGATCTCCGCGTCCTCGACGCCGTTCCCCGCCGCGACGAGGGTCTCGACGGCGCCGTCGTCGATCACGAGGACCTCGCGCAGGCTCGGCGCGTCGGCCCGGACCTCGGCGACGGTGGCGGCGTGCTCGGCGGACTCGACGACGAGCAGCGACACGTCGGCGTCGGTGAGGATCCACAGGACCTGCTCCGCGGAGGACGTCTCGTAGACCGGCACGGGCACCGCGCCCGCGGCCCACGTCGCCCAGTCGAGCAGGGTCCACTCGTACCGGGTCCGCGACATGATCCCGATGCGGTCGCCCGGCTGGACGCCGCGCGCGACGAGGCCCTTGGCGAGCGCGACGACCTCGGCGTCGAACGCGCGGGCGGTCAGCGGGATCCAGGGGCCGTCGCCGGGGGACTTGACCTCGATCAGCGGCTGGTCGGGGGACGACGCGACGCGAGCTGCGAGGAGGTCGTTGAGGTTCTCGTCGGGCCGCGCCTCGACGAGCGGGGGAGTGTGGATCTCGTCCATGCTGGCTCCAGTGACAGTAGGGCGACGGGGGTTCGTCGCACGATACCGGGACTTTCGTACTGGCCGGTCACATTCACGCTGGCTAGGGTCGTGACCGTGTGCGCGGCACGCCCGTCCGGTGCACGCGCGCGGCGGCAGTCACCCGTCCGTGCACCCGGGGGGCCCGCACGTGCCCCGCACCGCGGACCCGTGCAGGGTGCGTGCGCCGGGCGCGCTAGCGTGGGCTCGCACGCGTGCGCCCGGTACGGCACGGTTGTCGCGCAGCAGCCGGCGCGCTGCCGCAGCCGTCCGCAGGCGGCTCGCGCAGGCCGGCGCACACTTCGGCGGACGACGATCCCAGGAGCAAGGACGGACATGCACGCGATCGGTGTGGACATCGGCGGGACCAAGATCGCGGCCGGCGTGGTCGACGAGGAGGGCGCGATCCTGGCGCAGACCCGCCGGGCCACGCAGCCCGACGACGCCGGGAGCATCGACCGGGCGATCGCCGAGATCTACGCCGAGCTGTCCGAGTCGTACGAGGTCGGCGCGATCGGCCTCGCCGCGGCAGGCTTCGTCGCCTCCGACCGCTCCGGCGTGCTGTTCGCCCCGAACCTCGCGTGGCGCAACTACCCGCTGCGCGACCGCGTCGCGGAGCTCGTCGGGCCCGACGTGCGCATCGTCGTCGAGAACGACGCCAACGCCGCGGGCTGGGCGGAGTTCCGCTTCGGTGTGGGCCGCGACGTCGACGACATGCTCATGCTCACGGTCGGGACGGGCCTCGGCGGCGCGATCATGATCGGCGGGCAGCTCGTCCGCGGCGCGTGGGGCGTGGCCGCCGAGGTCGGGCACATGCGCGTGGTCCCCGGCGGGCACTACTGCGGCTGCGGGCACGAGGGCTGCTGGGAGCAGTACGCGTCGGGCAGCGCGCTCGTGCGCGACGCGCAGGCCGCCGTCATCACCCAGCCCGAGCGCGCGGTGCGCCTGCTCGAGCTCGCGGGCGGCGACGCCGAGAAGCTCGTCGGTCCGCACGTGACCGACGCCGCCCAGGAGGGCGACCCGCTCGCGGTCGAGCTGTTCACCGAGCTGGGCCGGTGGATCGGCGAGGGCTCGGCGTCGGTCGCCGCCCTGCTCGACCCCGAGCTCATCGTGGTCGGCGGCGGGGTCGGCGCCGCGGGCGACCTGCTCCTCGCGCCCGCGCGGCAGGCGTTCGGCGAGCAGCTCTCCGCGCGCGGCTACCGTCCCGAGGCGCGCATCGAGCTCGCCGCGATGGGCAACGACGCCGGCATCGTCGGCGCGGCGGACCTCGCGCGCTTCTGACGCGGACCGCCCGGGGCGGCGACGTCC
>NZ_JBFTER010000161.1:0-6334 GCF_047229345.1 Cellulomonas jepli
CGTCAGCCCAGGCCGCGCCGGCGCCACCGCCACCGCCGCCGAGCCGCCGACGCTCGCCCCCGCTCTCGCCGAGCTCGTCGCGGGCGACCCGGTCCGCGCGGCCGCGCAGCTCGAGGCCCTCCTCGACGCCGGCACCGCCACGCCCGTGGTCGAGGCGCTCGCGCTGCTCGGACGCGCGGCGGCGCTGAGCCTCGTGGGGGACGCCGCGGAGCAGGACGCCCGCACCCGCGCCACCACCGCCGCCCACCTGCTCGACAGCGCCGCCCTCGAGCGGGTCGCCGAGGGCCTCGAGCTCGCCTGCCGTCCCCGCCCGCACCCGCGTGCGCTGGGGCACCTGACCAGGAGCGCCGAGGCCGCCGGCGACGACTGGGGCGCCGCGGTGCTGCGGCTCCTCGCGCTGTGCGCCGACGTGGTGCGGCGCGCGGCGACCCCCGCGGACGCCGATGACCTCCGTGCCCGCTTCGAGGCCCTCGACGCACCGACCCTCGCCGACTGGTGCACCGCCCTCGCGCTCGTCGCGCACGCGCACGCCACGCGTCGGGCCACACCGCGGACCACCGCCCGGCACCGCGAGACCGGCGTGCCCGACCGCGCAGCTGGGGAGCAGGCACGGCGCCTGACCGGGGTGCCCGCGGCCCTCGCCCGGCTCACGGCCACCGGAGCGGCGCTCGACGACGAGCCGGCCCGGCCCGGCGCACCGCACACCCCGCCGCACGCCCCGACGGACGCCCCGACGGACGCCCCGACGGACACCCCGGCGGACGGCCGGGAGGACGACCTGCGCACGGGCACCGGGGACGCCGCGCCGCGCAGACCCCGCGGACACGGCTGGCTGGACGCGGTCGCCCGGACCCTCGCGACCACCGGCCCGCGCACCCGGACGCCGGCCCACGCCGGGTCCGCGGGCGTCGTGCCACTCACTGCGGCCCGCCGCGCGGCCACGCACAGCACGGGGCCCTCGCACGCGTGGGCCGAGCGCGCCCGGCTCGAGCCGAGCCGCCCCCTCGCCGCCCTCGACATCGCGACGCGACCCCACGCGCTCGTCGCACCCCCGCCGCTGCCCGCCGCCCGCCGGACGCGCCTTGTCGTGCGCTGCCTCGGGGGCTTCTCGCTCGAGCGGGACGGCCGCCCCGTCACCCACACCCACCTGCGCCCGCAGCACCAGGCCCTCCTCCGGGCGCTGTGCGCGCACGCCGGGGCTCCCGTGAACCGCGACCGGCTGCTCGAGTGGTTCTGGCCCGGGCGCGACCCGGAACGTGCCCAGCACAGCCTCCAGGTCGCGGTCAGCGAGCTGCGCAAGCTCCTCGAGCCGGCCACCGCGGGCGCCCGGGGCTCGGTGATCTGCCGGGACGCCGGGGGCTACGGCCTCCAGCTCGGTCCGGACGACGAGCACGACGCCCGCACGTTCGAGCGGCTGCTGCACGACGCCCGGATCGCGGCCGACGGCGCGGCGGGGACGGCGCTCTACCAGGCTGCGGTCGACGCCTACCCCGCGGACCTCCTGCCGGACGACGGGGTCAGCGAGTGGGTCGTGCACGAGCGCGAGCGGCTGCGGAGCTCCGCGGTCTCCGCGTGCCGGGTCCTGGCCGACCGGCACGCCCGTGCGGGCGACCACGCGGCGGCGATCCAGGTGTGCCGCCGCGGCCTCGCCGTCGACGCGTACCAGGACGGGCTGTGGCAGCGGCTCGCGCTCTCGCTCGACGAAGCGGGGGAGCCGGCGGCGGCCGCAGCGGCGCGGCGCGCGTACGCCGGGATCCTGCGCGAGCTCGACGTGCTCGTCGGGCCCGGGCCCGTGCGGCCGTCGGCGGCCGGGCGCGCGGTGGAGGACGCGACGCGCACCGCCCCGGTCCGCGCCGTCCGTGCGGCGGGTCCGCTGGTCGCCTCGGCGCCGAGACGCGCGCCGTCCTGAGTGCGCGACGACCTGAGTGCGGGGCGGAGGGCGAGCCCTCCCCGCCCTAGGCGAGCCCGTGCCGCACGGCGTACGCGACGGCGTGCGAGCGGTTGCGCAGCCCGAACCGGCGCGTGATGTCCTGGATCACGGTCTTGACGGTGCGCTCGGAGTAGCAGAGCCGGTGCGCGATCTCGCGCGTGTCGGAGCCGGCGGCGAGCATCCGCAGGACCTCGATCTCACGCTCGGAAAGCGCCGCTTCGGCGCTCGAGCTCGCCGCCGGCGAGGCGTGGCTCCCCGCGTGTGCTCCGGCGTGCACGGCGGCGGCCCGGACGTGGTCGACCTGCGGTGCCGGGGCGGCGGCTGCCGCGCGCAGGAGCGCGGCGAGGCTCGTCCGGGTCACGTCGCGGCGCCACAGCACGCCCACGACGCCCGCCGACCGCGCGAGCGCGAAGTCGTGGGCGTCGAGCTCGGCGACCACGAGGACGCGGCGCGGCCGCGGGCGACCGGCGGGGTCTGCTGCGGTGAGGTCTTCGAGGCGGACCCGGTCGAGCACGAGGAGCTGCACGTCGGCGGCCCCGCGCTCGGGGCGCGGCACGAGGACGAGGTCGGCGCAGTCGCGCAGGAGCGCCTCGAGGCCGGCGGCACTGAGCGCGTCGTCGCAGTGCACGGCCACGTGGACGCGGGGGAGCGGCTCGGGGCGGAGGTGGGCGGTGCGGTCGCCCGTGGGGGCGACGGGGCGATGGGTCGGCGTCGGACGCGTGGCGATCGTCGTCATGGGGGCAGCGTGTCCGACGCCGCTCAACAGGGGATCAACACGGTGTCAACGGGCCGGAGAACCCGTGCAGGCGTCCAGATCGGCGCACGATAACGGAAACAAGCGCCACTGACGGCGCACAGGAAAGACCAACCCCGGCACAGGAGGAGGAGGGGCTCCGGACGCAGCGGCCCAGGTCCGGCGGTCGGCGACGGATGCGCCCGCACGCCGGAGACGGTAGAACGAGAGGATGAGCACCGTGCCGCGCGACCTGACGTCCGACACCGCCGCCGACCACCGCGCCGAGCGCGCCCTGACCGAGGCCGAGGCGTTCGCCGGGGACGCCCGGACCGGGGGAGACCCGAGCCGCGCGCCGCACTCGCTCTCCGCGACGGAGCAGCAGGCCGACGACGAGGCGATCGCTGCCGCGGACGAGTGGGACGACCCCGCGCGCCTCTGACCACCCGCGCACACGGAAGCGCCCGACCCCTCACGAGGGGTCGGGCGCTTCCGTGTGCAGGCGGGACCGTCCGTGCGCCGGCCGGCCGGCTCAGGTCAGAGCGACGCCCCGCGTCCGCCACTCCTGCAGGATCGCCTTGCCGTCGGCGCCCTGGATCACCGGCACGCCCTCGGCCTGGGTGCGACCCTCCGCGCGGTTCGCCTGGTCCGTCGACGTCGGTGCGCCGTGCGCGAGCACGTGCTCGGCGCCGGTGAGCTGACGGATCACCACCGCGTGCACGCGGTCCGGCCGCTCACGCACGAGGTCCGCGTAGATCTCCGGGTCGTGCTGCCCGTCGTCGCCCACCAGCAGCCAGCGCATCTCGGGGAAGTCCTGCACGAGCCGACGCAGCGTCCGGTTCTTGTGCTCCTGCCCGCTGCGGAACCACCCGGTGTTCGTCGGGCCCCAGTCGGTCAGCATGAGCGGCCCGACCGGGTACTGGTGGCGGCGGACGAACCGCCCGAGCGTCGGCGCCGCGTTCCAGGCACCGGTCGACAGGTAGATCACGGGCATGTCCGGGCGGTCCGTCAGCAGCGCGCGGTACAGCGCCGCCATGCCTGGGACCGGCTCGCGCGCGTTCTCGTGCCGCACGAAGCTGTTCCACGCGGCGATCAACGGACGCGGCAGGCGCGTGACCATGATCGTGTCGTCGATGTCGCTCACGAGCCCGTAGGGCGTCCCGGGGTCGATCACCAGGACGGGGACCGCCTGGCTTGCCCCGCCCTCCGCACGGACCGTGACGTCGTGCCACCCTGGTGCGAGGTCGGCCTCGACCACCGTGTCGACGTAGCCGCCGCGGTCCGCCACGGCGGTGAACGTGCGGCCGGAGACCTCGATCTCGACGCGGGCCTCGGGCACCTGAGCGGTCGCGAAGGACCGCCAGCCGCGGACCGCCCCGACGTCGCGCGCCTCGCGCTCGCTCGTCGCGGTCCCCGCGCCGGGCAGCTCGGCGTCGGGCACGGCGGGCGAGGCGAGCAGCACGCGCGCGAGCACGCGTACCCACCCGGCCGACGAGCCGTAGCCGACGTAGGGCTCGACGCGGGCGGTCCACCCGCGTCCGGACAGCCAGCGCGCGACCCGCCGGTTGAGCGCGTCCTCGTAGCGCGCCGCGCGGTGCGGGCGCTGGGTCGTGGTCACGGCGGGTCGCGCGTGGTGGCTCATCGAGGTGCTCAGCGGTCCGCCGCGCCCTTGGCCGCGGAGCCGGCCTTGCCGGCCGCCGCCTTCTCCGTCGTCGCGCCGTCGGTGCTCAGCACGCCGCCCGCGGACTCGAGGTGGGCCCGCACGAACCAGTGGAACAGCTCGAGCTCGTGCAGGTGGCCGACCAGCAGGTCGTTCGTGACGTCGTCGAGCTCCTCGGTGTCCTTGGCCGCCTTGCGGTGGTCCGTGATGACGCCCTGGTACACCTCGTCGAGCGCGCCCAGGTGCTCGATCGCGCCTGCACGGCCGATCGAGTAGTCGTCCCAGGTGCGCTCGGCGACGAGCGCGCCCGGCGTGCCGCGAGGGGGGACGCCCAGCGTCGCGATGCGCTCGGCGATCGCGTCGACCATCGCCCGGACCGCCTCGACCTGCGGGTCGAGCATCTCGTGGACCGCGATGAAGTGCGGGCCGACGACGTTCCAGTGGATGTGCTTGAGCGTGAGCGCCAGGTCGTTGAGCGCGTTCAGGCGGGTCTGCAGGATCTCGGCGAGCGCGGCGCCGTCCTCGGGGGAGAGCGACGGCACGGTGAACTTGGGCAGACCTGTACGACGGGCCATGGTGGGGTGCCTCCTCGTGTCCGGCGCCGTGCTGGCGCCTGGATTCGTGTGTCTCCACCGTGCCCTACGAGCGGCGGGGTCGCATCCGGGCGTCGCTGCAGGTGCACGGGCCGTCCTGCCCGTGAGCGCGCAGGTGGGCGCGTCGCGGGCAGGAGCGTGCGGCGGTGGTCAGCGCTGCTCGTCCACGTCGGTGGCGGTGGTGGCGGCGGGCTCGGGTCGGGGCGCCGGGGCCGGGCGGTGGGCGTGCCGGCCGAGCAGGCGCCAGGCCCCCGGCAGGGCGAGCGCGACGAGGGCGGCCTTGAGCGCGTCACCGACGAGGAACGGCCAGACGCCGAGCTGTGCGGCGGTGGCGAGGTCGACGTCGAGGAACGCCATGAGCCACGGCACGCCGCCGAGGTACACGACGGCCGACGCGAGCGCGACGAGGCCGAACGCGCGGACGGGCCCACGGTCGGCGCCGCGCCGGGCGAGGTGGCCCGCGAGCGCGCTGGCCGGCAGGTAGCCGAGGACGTAGCCGAACGACGCGATCGCCCAGCCGCTGTTCCCGTCCGCGTAGACGGGTGCACCGAGCACCCCGCACGCCACGTAGAGCAGCACGCTCAGCGAGCCGCGGCGGGCTCCGAGCGCGGCGCCGCCGAACATCACCGCGAGCGTCGAGAGGCTGATGGGCACCGGCGTGAACGGCAGGGTGATCGTCAGCTGCGCGAAGCCCGCGATGAGCAGCGTCCCTGCCACCACGAGCGCGGTGTCGACGGCGGCGCGGGAGCGCACCGCCGGGACGAGGTCGGCCAGGACGAGCGGGCGTGGTGCGGAGAGGTCGACGGTGGTCATGGGGGCTCCTGAGCGGGTGGGGGGAGTGGTGCGGGAACGGGTTCGGGTGAGGCGGGCCGACCGCCCGCAGGGTGCTCTGGCGTGTCGTGGTCGCTCGCCTTTGGTCAGGTGGTCGGCTCGACCGCGGTGCCGGGGTCCTTCTCGCGGCGTCCACCAGCGCCCTGATTCGATTGAACGTTGTTCAGGACACCTGAACGGCGTTCAAGTTAGCGGCGCGCTGCAGTAGCGTCAAGGCGCGCAGCGGGCTCGCCCGAGCGCGACGACCAGGAGGAGGGGACGTGGCACTCACTCGCGCCCAGGTCGTGGCCGCCGCCCTCGAGATCCTCGACGAGTACGGGCTCGGGGACCTGACGATGCGGCGTCTCGCCGGCTCGCTCGGGGTCCAGCCCGGGGCGCTGTACTGGCACGTCGCGAACAAGCAGGCGCTGCTCGCCGAGGTCGCCGACGCGATCGTCGCGGAGCTCCCGGTGCCGGCCTCCGGCGACGGCCCCACCCCGGACGCACCGCCGCCCCCCGCACCAACGGTGGGGGGGGCGTCGGACGTACGTGGGAGGGCTCAGCGCGAGCGGCGGTTCCCGGCCATCGACATCGCGACCGCGCCGCTC
>NZ_JBFTER010000162.1:0-6211 GCF_047229345.1 Cellulomonas jepli
CGCCGGACGCGAGGTCTCGTGCACCGCCCGCGGCCGTGCGCGCCCCCGACGCGAGCTGCGCGGCGCCCTGGGCGGACTGGTCGAGGTAGTCGGCGAGCGTGCCGAGGCCCGACGCGGAGGCCGTGACGCCGTCGGCGAGGCCGCGGACGCCGGTCGCCAGCTCGCTCGCACCAGACCCGAGGCGGCTGGCCCCCGACACCAGTCCGGTGGCTCCGTCAGCAACGCCTCCGGTTCCCGCGACCAGGCCGTCCTCGGCTTGCGCCACGATCGCGGCGATCGCCGCACAGGCTTCCGGGGCGCCAGCAGCACAGTCGGTCTCGTACTGGGAGACCGCTGCGTACAGGCCGGTGACACCGTCCTCGACCTTCGCCGCGACATCCGCCAGCGTCGTCGCACCCTCGACGAGACCACCCGGACCGGCGAGCCCAGCAGCAAGGCCGTCCGCCCCCTGCGTCAGCTGCGCGACCTGGGGCCCCGACGCCGCGGCCGCCTCGGCCGACGACCGCGTCTCCTGCGCGAGCCGCGAGAGCCCGCTCGACAGCTCGCCCGCTCCCGTCGCGAGCTGCCCGACACCCCCGGCGAGCTGCCCGGCCCCGGTGCCGAGCGTCCCGATCCCGCCCGCGAGCTGGTCGGCGCCGGCCCCGAGCTGCCCGACGCCGTCGGCGAGCGCGGTCGTCCCGTCGGCGACCTGCGTCGCGCCCGTGCCGAGCTGACCGGCGCCGGACGCGAGCTGGTCCGCGCCGGTCGCGGCCTCGCCGAGCGAGTCGTGCAGCGTCGTGAAGCCGACGAGCACGTTGTCGAGGTAGGTCGTCGTGAGCTGGTCGTTGAGCAGCCCGACGGCCGTGGTGGTGACGGCCTGCGCGACGGCCGCGTCGACGAGCCGCGAGCGCTCGCTCGTCGCGATGTCGATGCGCGCCTGCACGGCCTCGCCGGCCTCCCCGCCGAACGACGTGGCGGCCGCGGAGAAGTCCTCCGGGATCGTCACGACGGTCGCGTACGTGCCGTCGGCGAGGCCCTCCTCGGCGTCGTCGGCGTCGGTGAGGACCCAGGTGAAGTTGCCCGACGAGTCGGACCCGGAGACGTTCGCGACGCCGGTCGCGTCGGTGCCGTCGTCGGACGCCGCCGCGTCGACCGCCCCGGTCCCGTCGGCGCCGTCGCCGTCCGCCGCGTCCGCCGCGTCCGCCGACGCACCGTCCGCGGTCACGAGCGCCGAGGCGAGCTGGCGCCCGAGCGGGACGGTCTGCCCGTCGACCTCGACGGCCTGGTCCAGGTTCACGATCGCGGCCTGCATGCGGTCGAGCCGCTCGGTGGGCTTCCACAGGGCCCAGGTGAGCAGGCCGCCGACGACCAGCGGGACGAGCACGAGCCCGAGCACGCTGACCCACGTCGCGCGTCCGGAGGTGCGGGCGCGCTCGGGGCGCAGCAGCGAGGGGGAAGTCAGTGCCATGCGGATCAACGCACCTTCACGAGGTCGGGGGCGGCGGCGACGCGCACGACGACGAGGCCGCCGGGCGTCTCGGGGAGCAGGCCCTCGAGGTCTGCGGGGTCGAGGCAGCTGACGACGAGGGTGAGGCGGCGCCCGTCGACCCGCGCCTGGCGCAGCGCCTCCTCGACGCACGCGCGCACCTCGCGGCGCAGCACGGGGTCACCGACGGCGTCGAGGTCGTCGACCACGACGACGACCGCGCGCGACGCGAACGCCTCGCGCAGCTCACCGACGGGGTCGACGGCCCGGGCGAGCGACGCGACGGCGACCCGGCCGCGGATCGTCGAGGCGCGCTCGGGGGCGACGAGCCCGTCGACCTTGAGGACGCCGGCGTCGGCGTGCGCCCGGCCGGCGAGGGTCAGCAGCAGCGCGGTGCGGCCGCTGCGGTGGGGTCCGTGCACCACGAGCAGCCCGTCCTGCGGGACGCGCAGGTCGACGCCGGAGTAGATCGGCGTGCCGTCGGGGGCGTCGAGACGCAGGCCGTGCGCCGCGACGGCGTCGGTCGCGCCGGGCTCGGGCCAGTCCGCGAGCGCGATCTCCCGCGTCAGCCCCTCCCCCTCGACGTCGAACGACGGCAGCAGGCGGTCGAGCCAGCGGGGCATGTGCCAGGCGCGGTCGCCGAGGAGGTGCAGCACCGCGGGCACGAGGGTCATGCGCACGACGAACGCGTCGACGAGCACGCCGACCGCGAGGCCGAGCGCGATGGGCTTGATGTTGACGTCGCCCTCGGGCACGAACGCCGCGAAGACCGAGAACATGATGACCGCGGCGGCGGTGACGACCACGGCGGACGCGACGAACCCGGTCCGCACGGCCTCCCGCGCGTCGCCGCCGTGCACGTAGTCCTCGCGCATCCGGGAGACGAGGAACACCTCGTAGTCCATGGCGAGCCCGAACAGCACGCCCATCAGCACGATCGGCATGAAGCTGATGACGGGACCGAGCCGCCCGACCCCGAGCAGGTCCGCCCCGACGCCGTGCTCGAACACGAGCGCGACGACGCCGAACGACGCGCCGACCGAGAGCAGGTACCCGAGGGTCGCCTTGAGCGGCACCCACAGCGACCGGAACACCATCGTGAGCAGCACGAACGAGAGGCCGACGACGAGCAGGCCGAACGGCACGAGCGCCGCACCGAGCCGCGCGGAGATGTCGATCCCGACCGCGGTGACGCCGGTGACGGCGAGGTCGACGCCGTAGCGCTCCTGGAGGCCGTCGTGCGCGTCGCGGATCTCCTGCACGAGCGCCTTGGTCTCGTCGGAGTCCGGGCCACCCTCGGGGATGACCTGGATGATCCCCGTGTCGGCGTTCTGGTTGGGCGTCGCGAGCGGGACCGCGGCCACGCCGTCGAGCTGCTCGATCTCGGCCTTGAGGTCCGCCATGAGCCCGAGCGGGTCGGTCGAGCCGACGATGGTGCCGGTCACGATGAGCGGGCCGTTGTACCCGGGCCCGAAGTGCTCGGTCAGCAGGTCGTAGGTCTCGCGCGCCGGGGTGCCCTCGGGCTGCGACCCGGCGTCGGGCAGCGCGAGGCGCAGGTCGAGCGCGGGCACCGCGAGCGCCCCGAGCCCGAGCACGACGAGCACGACCGTCAGCGCGGGGACCCGCGTCACGGCGCGCACCCACCCGGCGAAGAAGCGGTTCTCGGCCACGGGCGCGACGACGGCGTCGGACGCGTGCGCCCCGGCCGCGTGGCTGCGGGGGACGTCGGTCCCTGCCGCGTGCGTGCCGCCGTGGTGCGCACCGGCCGCCGGGGTGCCGCCTGCGTGCGCTCCCCGACCGGTCGCGTCGTCGTCCACGCGGGACGCCGACGCGCCGCGCCCGTCGCCCTGCTCCGCCCGATCCGCACGCCGGTCCGCGCGGTACCCCGGCCGCAGCCGCTCCCCCGCGAACCCGAGCAGTGCGGGCGTCAGGGTCAGCGCGATGACGACCGCGACGCCGACCGCGCAGGCCGCGGCGACCCCCATCGTCGTGAGGAACGGGATCTGCGCGACGGCGAGCCCGACGAGCGCGATCATCACGGTCAGCCCCGCGAAGACGACGGCGGACCCGGCGGTCGCGAGCGCGCGCGCCGCGGACTCCTCGGGGTCCATGCCCGCCTTCAGCTGGCCCTGGTGCCGCGAGATGATGAACAGCGCGTAGTCGATCCCGACGGCGAGCCCGAGCATGAGCGCGAGCAGCGGGGTCGTCGAGGAGATGGGCGCGACGAGCGTCGCGAGGTAGATGCCGGCCATCGAGAGCCCCACGCCGAGCAGCGCGGTCAGCAGCGGCATCCCCGCGGCGAGGAACGACCCGAAGGTGATCACGAGCACGACGAGCGCGACGATCACGCCGAGCGCCTCGGTGAGCGACGCGTGCGGCACCTCGTTGGCGAACAGCTCACCGCCCAGCGCGGCCTCAGAGCCGGTGGGCAGCGCGTCGGCGAGGTCGGCCTCGACGTCCTCGAGCGCGGTCAGCGCGCTCTCGGCGACGGACTCGCTCGACCCGTCCATCTGCACCACGAGCACGAGCGCCCGGCGGTCGTCCGACACCGAGCCGGTGACGTCGGTGCCGTAGGGGTCGGTGACGGCAGCCACCCCGTCGACGTCGCCGAGCACCTCGACCGCGTCGCCGACGGCCTGCGCGACGGCGGGGTCGTCGACGTCGGAGCCCTCGGCGGCGACGACCACGTAGCGCGCCGAGGTGCCGCTGACCTGCGGGAACGTGCGGCTGAGCTGGTCGAGCGCCTCGCCGGCCTCGGTCCCGGGGATCGAGAAGGTGTTGTCGGTGCCCTGGTTGAGGAACGCGGCGCCGGCCCCGGCGACCAGGACCACCAGGAGCCAGAGGGCGGCGACCCGGCGGCGGGCACGGTAGACGTCCCGTCCGAGCCGGTACAGGAACGAGGACACGGGGGCCTCCGGGGAAGGCAGCCAGTCGGCTGGGTCGGCGTGGTGGTCACGTGGTGATGACGAGATGTCAGGTCGCGCGATACGCCAATGTATCCGATACGGGAACGTATTCGATACAGTGACGTATCGCCACCCGGGATCACCCACCGACCCGGCAGGACGACCCGTCCGGGTTCGCTAGGGTCCAGCCAGAAGGAGGTGCCGTGGCCACCAGCACGCCCGAGCGACCCGTCGTCGCCGCCTCCGGGACCCCGCGTCGGGGCCGGACGCGCGAGCGCCTGCTCGACGCGGCCTACGAGGTCTTCGCCGAGAACGGCGTCCACGCCGCGAGCATCGAGCAGGTCTGCGAGCGTGCCGGGTTCACCCGCGGCGCGTTCTACTCGAACTTCACCACCAAGGAGGAGCTGTTCTTCGCGCTCATGGAGCGCGAGCACGGACTCCGGCTCACGTCCCTCGACGAGCGGGTCGACGCCCTGCTCCCGACGCTCGACCTCTCGGGCGACCTCGACGAGCACGTCATCGGCGACCTCGTCCTCGAGTTCCTCGTCGGCCCGTTCGACAACCGGACGTGGACCCTGGTCTCGAGCGAGTTCCTGCTCCTCGCGATGCGCGACCCCGCCGTCGCCGCCGACTACCTCGCCTACCAGGAGCGCTTCGAGGCCTCGCTCGTGCCGATCGTGCAGCGCGCGATCGACCGCGCCGGGCGCGAGTTCGCGCTCGACCCCCGCGCCGCCGTGCGGATGCTGTGCGCGGTCCAGGTCGACGCCGAGCAGAGCGCGGTCCTCGGGGGCACCGCCGCCGACGAGCGCGACGTCCCCCGCCTCGCGCTCGCCCGGGCGCTGCTCGTCGTGACACGCCCGAAGTCCGCCTGACGCGCGTGGACGGTGCACTCGGGGACCTCGCCTGGCAGGTCGTCGGCCTCGCGCTCGGGCTCGTGGTGCTCGCGCTGCACCGGCGGCACGTGCGCCGGCGGCTCGACGCCGGGGAGTGGAGGCGCTTCGACGGGCACGTGCGCGGCGACGCCCCCTACCCGCAGCGGTTCCGCCGCGTGCACGTCGTCGTGAGCGACGGCGTCCCCCACCTCACCGGCCGGGGCGGGTTCGCGCAGTCCCCGGGACGCTTGCACGTCGAGGGCGACCGCCCGTCGGGAATCCGCGACCGCGTGGGCAACGCGCACGTGCTGCTCACGCGCGACCCGCACGGCCGGCGCGTCGAGATCGCGCTGCGCCAGCCCGACTCCGTCCTGCTGCGCGAGGCGCTCGCCCGCGTCCCGGTGGACCGCTCCCCCACCCCCGGGCTCCTCGACCTCGACGCCCGCCGCCGGCGCACCGCCGACCCGACGGTGCCGCTGAGCCCGCCCGGCGTCGGGGAGCGCCTCGCGTGGGCGCTCGCCGGGCTGCTGCCGCTCGCTGTCGCCTGGCTGTGGGTCGACGGCGAGACGCCCGGGAGCACCACCCGCACGCTCGTCATGCTGGGCGTCGCGGCCGTCTTCCTCGTCGTCGCCCTCGTCGTCGGCGCTCGCCGCCGCGCCCGGTCGCACCGCCCGCTCGCGGAGGTCGGGGCGCCGCCGTCGGCGTTCCGCTGAAGCCCGGGCGCCGCACCGACCCACCCCGGACGCACCGACGCCCCCCGCACCAACGGTGCGGGGGGCGTCGGACGTACGTGGGAGGGCTCAGCGCGAGCGGCGGTTCCCGGCCATCGACATCGCGACCGCGCCGCTCGTCGCGCCGCCGGTCGAGGTCGAGTACACCGAGGTGCTGCCGCCGCCGCGACGGGCGCCGCCACCGGCACGGGCCGGGCGCGCCGGCTGCCCGCCGCGCGACGAGCCGCCACCCTGGCT
>NZ_JBFTER010000163.1:0-6203 GCF_047229345.1 Cellulomonas jepli
CCGTCACGCGCACCGCGCCCACGGCCGCTGTCGCGGCTGCCGCTGTCACGGCCGCCGCTGTCACGGCCGCCGCTGTCACGGCCGCCGTCGCGCCCGGTCGGGCGGCCGCCCGCGGACGTGTGGCGCTTGCCGGTCTCGCCCAGGTCCTCGAGCTTCTCGGCGTCGAGGCCCGCGCGCGTCTGCGCCGACTTCGGCAGCCGCCCCTTGGTCCCGGCCGGGATGTTCAGGTCCGTGAACAGGTGCGGCGAGCTCGAGTACGTCTCGACGGGCTCCGGGATGCCCAGCTCGAGCGCCTTGTTGATCAGGCCCCAGCGCGGGACGTCGTCCCAGTCGACGAACGTGACCGCGGTGCCCTTGTTGCCCGCGCGCCCGGTGCGGCCGGTGCGGTGCAGGTAGGTCTTCTCGTCCTCGGGGCACTGGTAGTTCACGACGTGCGTGACGTCGTCGACGTCGATCCCGCGCGCCGCGACGTCCGTGGCGACCAGCACGTCGACCTTGCCGTTGCGGAACGCGCGCAGCGCCTGCTCGCGCGCGCCCTGGCCCAGGTCGCCGTGGATCGCGCCCGCGGCGAACCCGCGCTCGATGAGGTCGTCGGCGACCTTCGCGGCGGTGCGCTTGGTGCGGGCGAAGACGATCGTCAGGCCGCGGCCCTCCGACTGCAGCAGGCGTGCCAGCACCTCGACCTTGTCGAGCGCGTGTGCGCGGTAGACGACCTGCTTGATGTTCTTGACGGTCTGGCCGCCGTCGTCGGGGTCGTTCGCGCGGATGTGCGTCGGCTGCGTCATGTAGCGGCGCGCCATCGCGACGACCGCGCCGGGCATCGTCGCGGAGAACAGCATCGTGTGGCGCGACGCGGGCGTGCGCGAGAGGAGCTTCTCGACGTCGGGCAGGAAGCCCAGGTCGAGCATCTCGTCGGCCTCGTCGAGCACGACGCACCGCACGCGCGACAGGTCCAGGTAGCCCTGGTTGAGCAGGTCGATCATGCGGCCCGGGGTCCCGACGACGACCTCGACGCCGGTCTTGAGCGCGTCGACCTGCGGCTCGTACGCGCGGCCGCCGTAGAGCTGCACGATGCGCACCGAGCGCTTCGCGGAGGCGGTCATGAGGTCGCCCGCGACCTGGACCGCGAGCTCGCGCGTCGGGACGACGACGAGCGCCTGCGGCTTGCCGGGCGCCGGCAGCTCGTCGAACCCGGGCTCGCCCGGCGCGACGACGCGGTGCAGCAGCGGGACGCCGAAGCCCAGGGTCTTGCCGGTGCCCGTCTTGGCCTGGCCGATGATGTCGTGGCCCGAGAGCGCGACCGGCAGGGTCATCGCCTGGATCGGGAACGGGTGCGTGATACCGGCCGCGGCGAGCGCCGCGACGATCTCCGGGCGGACGTCGAAGTCCGCGAACGACGGGTTGCTCGCCTGCACGCTGCTGGAGGTGGCGGTGGCCTCGTCCAGCAGGGGCAGGCCCTCGACGGTGGTGGCGTCGGCGGGGAGAGCGGGATCGATGGTGGTCACAGGCGACTCTTCACTCGTGTGGTGGCGAGCCGCACGAGTCCCTCCGGCGCTCGGGCCGGGTCAGGAGACGGGCATCGCCACGTGGTTGGCCGGCAGCCGATCGTGAATGTCAGTTCGTGACGACGCGGCGCTCGCGAGCGGCGAGGGCGGTGGAGGCACGAGGCGGTCGAGACGACCGGGCAACCGATGTACGCCCTCGATGCTACCGGACGCCCGTCCGGGCGGCTGTGAGGCCGGTCACCCGGGAGCGTCGCGGCGCTACGATCTTCGGATGACCGAGACGCTTCCGACCGGCACGCAGGCCGCCCAGAGCGCCGACACCCTCGAGCTCCTGGGCCTCGTCGCGCAGCTCGAGCTGGTCGCGTTCGCGCGCCTCGCGGCCGACGCCGCGCTCGCCCCGACGCTCGCGCAGCGCCTCCAGCTCACGCGCTTCGCGGCGACGAGCGTCGAGCGGCGCGACCGGGTGCTCGCCCGGGTCGCCGAGCTGGGCGGCGACCCCGAGGCGGTCCTCGGCTCGTTCGCGCACGTGCTCGACGACTTCGACGCCCGCACCGCCCCGAGCACGTGGTGGGAGCGGCTGCTCACCGCGTACGTCGGCTACGGCGTCGCGGACGACTTCTGCCGGCACGCCGCGGCGTCGCTCGACGAGGAGTCGCGGACGCTCGTGCTCGACGTGCTGGGCGACGTCGGGCACACCGAGCTCGCGGTCGCCGAGCTCGACGTGGCGCGCGCCGACGACGAGGTGCTCGTCTCGCGGCTCGCGCTGTGGGGCCGCCGGCTCGTGGGGGAGGCCCTCGGCGTCGTGCAGAGCCTGCTCGCCACGCGTCCCGGGCTCGCCCGGCTCGCCGCCGCCGCATCGGACGGCGCGCAGGGCGGCGACGGCTCGGCCCGCCTCTTCGGCGAGCTCACCGCGCAGCACACGCGCCGGATGGGGCGCCTCGGGCTCACGGCCTGACGCGTCGCTCGGCCCCGGCACCGCGGTGCCTCGGCGCCGCCCGGCGGGGTGTGCCGGCTGACGCGGCGCGGCGCCAGGGCCCGCGGGCCCGGACAGCACGAGACCCGGCACGGTCAGCCGCGCCGGGTCCTCGTCCGTGCCGGGGTCAGAGGGTGCCGAAGCCCACGCGACCCTTCGACTCCGCGCCGATCTCGACGTAGCCGAGCGTCGCGACCGGGACGATGACGCGCCGGCCCCTGGTGTCGACGAGCTCGAGCACCGTCTTGCTCTCGAGCGCGGCAGCGACGGCCGCGGCGACCTGCTCCGCCGTCTGGTCGGACTCGACCACCAGCTCGCGCGGGAGGTTCTGCACGCCGATCGTGATGTCCACTGAAACCGTCTCCTCGCAGCTCTCCTCGTCCCGCACCGACGAGCGCGGGACGTACGGCCCGCGCTCGTCGCGCGGACCGCTCCGTCATCCTAGGCAGATCCGTCGTACTCGAAGTCCGGCCGGATGAGCCCGGCGACCCCGCCCCAGGCGAGTCGTCCGACCAGCTCCGCAGTCTCGTCGGCGGACGGCGCCCCCGCGACCCGGAGCCGGTGCGTCGCGGCGACCTGCGCCATCGCGGTGAGCGAGGTCGCGAGCATCACGGTGCTCCCCGTCGGCAGGCCGGTCACGTCCTCGAGGACGACGGCGATGCGGCGCGCGGCCTCGGTGGTCGCGTGCTCGACGCGCGTGCGGACGTCGGCGTCGTGCGTCACGTCGGACTCGAACAGCAGCGTCGAGGACTCCCCGGCGCCGTCGACGAACTCGACGTACGCGCGCACGATCGCCATGACGACGTCGCGCCCGTCACCCGGCTGCACGGGCCCGCGCTCGATCGGCTCGACGGCCGTCTCGATCGCGTCCACCAGGGCCTGGCCGCGCTGGTCGATCACGGCGAGGTAGAGGTCGAGCTTCGAGGGGAAGTGGCGGTACAGGACGGGCTTGCTGACCTCGGCGCGCTCCGCGATGTCGTCCATCGAGACGTGGTGGAAGCCGTCGCCCGCGAACAGCTCCTGGGCGACGCGGAGCACCTGCGCGCGCCGCGCCTGCTTCGCCATGCGCGGGCTCCTCGCGCGTCCCGCCCCCACCTCGCTCACCCGGCGATGGTAGCCACGGCATGTGTCCGGGATGCGACGATATTCGGATGTCGGCCCCCCACCCGTCCCCCGGACGGTCCAGCGCGGGGCCCGACGCGTCCTCGTTCGGGCGGCCTGCGCGGCGCAGACGGGCGCGTCTCGTGGCGCTCGCCGTCGTGGTCGTGTCGTTCTGCGCGGGCGGTGCGACGGCCGTCGGGTCGCTGCCCGGCTCGGCCGCGCGGGGCGCCGTCGTGCAGGCGTGGGGCTCCGTCACCGGGACGCGCGGCGACGACCGGGCGACGCGCGACGAGGTGCGGCCGACCGCGACGCCGACCCCGGAGCTCGTCGGCGAGCTCGACTCGCTCCCCGAGGAGCCGGTGGCCACCGACGCGACCGAGGTGTCCGACCAGGTGCTCGTCCCGCAGCTCGGCGGCGGGTCCACGAGCCTCGAGCGCGGGGGCGGGCCGACCGCGTCCGACCTCGCCGCGGGGCTGCGCTCGCTCGACGTCCCGCGCTCGGCGTCGGGCGACCTCGCGGTGGTCCCCGGGTCCCAGGCGGCGCCGTCGCCCGCGGCCGGCGCGGCGCCCGCGGTGCGCACGGTGCGCGTCGAGGTCGAGGAGGGGCTCGACGTCGACGCCGGGCTCTTCGCGTACACGGTCATGGCGACGCTCAACGACCCGCGCGGCTGGGGGGCGGACGGGTCGATGGTGTTCGCGCGCACCGACGGCGACGCCGAGCTGCGGGTCGTGCTCGCGTCCCCGGCGCTCGTCGACCGGATGTGCGCCCCGCTCGAGACCGTCGGGAAGGTGTCCTGCGGGATCAAGGGCAGCGCGGTGCTCAACTACCTGCGCTGGGTGGACGGCTCGAGCTCGTGGGACGGGGACAAGGTCGCGTACCGGCACTACCTCGTGAACCACGAGGTGGGGCACATCCTGGGCCACCGGCACGAGTACTGCGGCGGCCCGGGCGAGGTCGCGCCGCTCATGCAGCAGCAGACCGGTCCGATGGCGCCGTGCACCCCCAACCCCTGGCCGTTCCCCGGTTCCTGAGGGTGCGTGGGCGCCTCGCGTGGGCGCCACAGGAGTGTCGGTGGGGTGTGGTGTGATCTGCCCGTGAACCCCGGACCGTCGCGCGCCACGCCCCTGCGGCTCGTGCGTCCGGCGATCGTCGAGCAGCACGGTGCGGTGCTCACGCGCGGCGCTGCCGGCGCCGCCGGCGCGGGCGGGGTGCTCGAGGCCGGCGGCGGGCTCGCGCTCGACCCGCAGCAGCGCGAGGTCGTCGAGCGCGTCGCCGCCGGCACGGACCGGGCCCTGCTCGTGCTCGGCGCACCCGGCAGCGGCAAGACGAGCGTCGTGGTCGAGGCGGTCGTGGCGGCGCTCGCGGACGGCGACCTCGCGCCCGAGGACGTGCTGGTCGTCGCGGCGAGCCGGCGCGCCGCCGCGGAGCTCCGCGACCGGCTCTCGGCCCGGCTGCAGCGGACGTCCGGGCAGGCGATGGTCCGCACGGCCGCCTCGGCGGCGTTCGCGGTGCTCCGGGCGCGCGCCGCGCTGCTCGGCGAGCCGCCGCCGACCCTCATCTCCGGCCCCGAGCAGGACATGCTGCTCAGCGAGCTGCTCGCCGGGCACGCCGCGGGCGACGGCGTCCCGCTCGACTGGCCGGCGTCGGTCCCGCCCGAGGCGCTCGGCCTGCGCGCGTTCCGCGACGAGCTGCGGGACCTGCTCATGCGGGCCGCCGAGCGCGGGCTCGCGCCGGTCGACCTCGCCGAGCTCGGGGGGCGCCACGCCCGCCCCGCGTGGGTCGCGGCCGCCGCCGTCTACCAGGAGTACCTGGACGTCACGCTGCTGCGGACCGCGACGCCGGACCTGGGCTCGCGCTACGACCCCGCGGTCGTCGTCGAGGAGGCCGCCGAGGCGCTGCTCGCGTGGGACGACGAGGTCGCGGCGGCACCGCGCCCGGGCTGGCGCCTCGTCGTCGTCGATGACCACCACGAGAGCACCGCGGCGACCGCCCGGCTGCTGCGCGTGCTCGCGGACGGCGGCGCACGGCTCGCGCTCTTCGCCGACCCCGACAGCGCGGTGCAGACGTTCCGGGGCGCGAGCCCCGCGCTCGTCGCGCGCGCGACGGTCGAGGGCGACGGCCCCGGGGAGCTCGGTGCGCAGCGCCTCGTCCTCGGGACGGTCTGGCGGCACGGCACCCGCCTGCGCGAGGTGGCGTCCGGGGTCGCGGCCCGGGTCGGCGCCCAGGGGGCCGTCGTGCACCGCCGGGCCGCGGCACGCGACGGTGGACCGGGGAACGTGCGCGTCGCCATCCTGCCGAGCACCGCGCAGGAGGCCGCGTACGTCGCGCACGCGCTGCGGTTCGCGCACCTCGAGCACGGGACGCCCTGGGAGCGCATGGCGGTCGTGGCCCGCTCGGGCGCGCAGGTCACGGCGCTGCGCCGGGCCCTCGCGAGCGCGAGCGTGCCGGTCGCGGTGCTGGGCAGCGACGTCCCGCTGCGCGAGGAGCCCGCGGTCCGCCCGCTCCTCGACGCGGTGCGCTGCGTGCTCCCCGCCGGGACGGTCGGCGCCGCGGAGCTCGACGCGGAGACCGCGGCCCGGCTGCTGTGCTCCCCGCTCGGCGGGCTCGACACCGTGGGGCTGCGC